>DPZM01000049.1 GCA_003535955.1 Lachnospiraceae bacterium
TTGCGGCCTTAAGAGCCGACAAAAACTGGTCCGAGATCACACGGGATTTAAGACCGGATGCCGGTGTTTATACCGTTGCCCTCGCTTTCGATCCGGAAGGTTTTGATAAAGACTCAGACATCATAGCAGCAGGACCGGTGACATTTGGAAAACTGACCATCGATAAAATGACTGTCCGGCTCAAACTGACAGGTAAGGACGGAACCGCTGATACCATCAGCCTGAAGGTGGGTACCAGATTCAGGCCGGATCAGTTTTTTGACCTGTGGGTCTATGATCCTATGGGAAACAAAATCGGCTGTCTTCCGAAATATACTCTTCGCAGCACTAATAGTATGTTCACGCACTATCCGTCGGACGAGGAAATCGAGGATAACTACAAAGTCTGGTTCAATAAGCCCAACGTGGAGCCGGGCAACCGGTTTTGTGCGGTGACAGAGGCAAGTAAGGAGAATGTCTGGACTATAGCGGATCTGAACGGCAAAGCGCTGAATAAGGATAACTATGATCTCAGTCCAAATAGGCTCAACGAAATGCGGGTTAATGTCTATGACCCCGCGGGACTTACTCTTTTCCTGAGTGGAGGTCCTCATCGCTGGTATTTCTTCGTTCCCAATGATGAGTTTATCGATGGCCTTACCACAGAGCGGATGGAAAATGATTTTCTTAATGTGTATGTTAAGGGGGCTATGAAAAACACGAAGGTACGCTGGGAGTCTTTTGATAAAGCGGTATACGAGGAAGAAACGATAACCGGAAAAAACTACGAGTTCGGAGACGGCAGTGATCTTATATTTGCCCTGGTTCCCGAGGACATTCCGAAGGAAAAACGCAAGGAGGAGTTTGAAAAGATCTTCAAGGACAAAACATCCCTTCCGGATCAGCTGAAGGCCATTGCAAGGAGGGATCCCACTCTGCTTTATGCCCGAAAAAAGCTGTATGTTTCGGCCATGGATACTGCTCTTGGTATTTCCTCCGAGGATCTGGAGGATAACTATATAAGCATTATGCCGCAGCCGATCATCTTAGCCAATGCCGAGCAGATCAATGGGATCGAAGGCATGGGGTTTCAAAAAAACTCCGGTGGTGTGGACTCCAAAGGAGATTATGTCGGTAAGGTGAAGGTTGGCCTGATAGATCAGAACGGCGATGTGATCCTGGAGGATAATCCGGATCCCGACTTACATGTCAGCACTGTGAGGGATTATTCCGGCAGGTTCACTTATGTTATGGGTGCGGTGGATTTTTCGGATTATGATTTCTGGAATGCACGTCGACCTATGGAGATCAAAATCCCTCAAAAAAGTAATATCCAGGAATGGAGCCATCTTCATGGAGATGAACCCATCTCGCTGAGTGCCGAGATGTTCGATCTCATTGTAAAAGATAAATGCAACAATAATTTCGAACTCTTCAAAAATCAGAATTATTCCATCTATCATATCATAGATACTCAGAAGATCTGCTTCTTTGATATGGATGGAAAGCTGCTGAAAGAATCCGGGAACATAGAGACAGGAGACGGAGAGACTGTGTATGAGGTACCGGCATTTGACGGTGTGGACGGAACAAAGCTCAGCACCGAAAATGCCATATGGTACACCGTAGATACGGAGAACGGGGTCAATAGATTCCGCCTCTTTGACGGTAAGGTGGAGCCCTTGCCGGCGAAGGGATCAGATGATAAATTTGTGGGGGCGAGATTCACCCTGGATCTTAAGAGAAAGGATTATGGGGATCCCATCAAGCTTTATGCGGACTTTGGAGATCATGAGACTGCAGCGGACGCAAAAGATTCTGATTTCTATGTAGAATATATCCCTTCAGTGGTTCACGCTGTGGATGCTTTTGTAGCCTCTGATGATAACATAAAGAACTTCACGGAAGGAAATACCGGGAGCCTTGTTGTTAATGTTTTCTATGGCAGGAAGAACCCGAAGAGGCTGGAGTTTGGGAAGGATTATACCCTGACCTATGCGAACAACAAGAAGGTGGCCGACCGCGATTCCAAAAAGGCTCCGACGGTTACCGTGACAGGAAAGGGTGACTATAAGGGGAAAAAAGCAGTAGCACATTTTTCAATCATTTCACCGGATTTTGGAAGGAATCATGTGATCCGGGTGACAAATCGTGAGGTAAAGTATACCGGAAGTCCTTTGGTGAAAAAAGTACAGATGACTTTGAAAAGACGGAATGCCGGGGTGTCGCTGAAAAATAATCTTTATGAGATTCTTCTGTATGAGTATGTACTTGACAGGAACGGTGTTATCACAGCAAAGTATCCGGCGGGTTCCTATGACAAAAAAGATAGCAAGATCCGGTACTTTGATGTGGTGGTAATGTCAAAGGGCGGGACAGACAATCGGGACGGAGAGATATGTGGAGAAGGCCTTCAGATAGGGGAAAACCTTTTCGAAGCGATGAATCGGGATCCCCTCTCAGTCGATGTGATCGGTGTCCCTTCCTATGGCTATACACCCACCGTCACGATACCGGCTACCCGTAATTTCCAACCGGGGATTACACCGAGCTATCTGACCAAACTGAATAGTCTTACTGCCCGATACGGTAAGACGACGATAAGAGGGACAGATAAAAGACTGAATGTTGAGCTTTATCAGGATGTGGACGGAAATCTTGTATATCTTTGCGGAAAGGATCAGTGGGAAACATATCCCATCGAGGAAGCCGGAAATTACATCGTAAAGATTGGCCCCTATCTGCAAAACGGCGAATCCAGCTGCGATAGTTTGGGCGGATATTCTTGTGTTGACAAAAAAGTGACGCTCAAACCCAAGGAGATAAAAAGCTCCGACATAAAGCTGGCTGAAAAAAATTTTTCCTACTCGGATAATGGTCCTGTTCTGACATTTACGGTTAAGGATAAGGTAGAAAAAGAAAATATTGAGGTATGTATCCTGAGCGATGACAGGAATGCTCTTTATACAGCGGGAGAGGGAAAACTTACCTTCTGTGACGGGAGCATCGTAGGAAAGCCGATCCCCATCGTGATAAATGGAAAGAACCTTACCCTTGCGGACTGTGAGAATGGGCTGAACGTTCTGGATGTGGAGAAAGCTACCGGACTAGACTTAAGATCTGTAGGGAAGCACTATATCGTAGTCAGAAGTGAAAAAGGAGTCTATGACGGAAATGTAAAACTCACTTATACAATAAAATAGATTCCGAACGGGATATTTACAAAAAAGGACAGACCGGGATGGTCTGTCCTTTTGCCATCGTATGCATCAGCCGAAAAACTGATTAACCTTACCACAGTGAGGGCAGAGGGCAGAGTCTTTCTGTACATCAGCCTCAAAGGGCTGTTCACAGTATTTACATGCAATAAGCATGAGCTGTGGGGGCGTTCTCTTTTTGGCCTCTTCATCGTCACCGGCTTCGGCTATGCCGCCGGTAATCTTTTCCAAGCTGCTTTCGTCAAGTCTGTTGAGCTTGTCCATAATCTAACCTCCGATCGTTAATTGTATTCATTGATTCTGAATTCATAATATCAGTTAATCCGTCACAGAAGTGTCACTTTACACTTATTTTACCGATCCGGAGTTTACCGGGAATGTGAAATAAGTATCGGGGTAAGGTTCATCCTCCAATGTGAAGTGCCACCATTCCTCGTTAAGCGGCTTGAAACCGTGGGACATCATGGCATCCCTTAGTATCATACGGTTTTCATACTGTTCCTCCGTTATATCCTTGTAATCGGGGTGGGAGAGTACTCCGAAGTAATCGAAGGTACCGCCCATATCCACTTCTTTTTCACTACTCATATCAAAGAGCGTAAGATCAACCGTTGAACCTCTGGAATGCCCCGAATGAGCGCTTATGTAACCTTGAGGGAATAGTACTTCTTTTTCCAGCTCGGGGTAGAAGTATTCCTTCATCTTAGTATCATCGGGATCCTGTGCCCATCTTATGAAATGGTCAACAGCCCTTTGTGGACGATAAGCATCGAAGATCTTAAGCCGGTAGCCTTTTTCCTTAAGGTCATCACTTACATTCTTAAGAGCATCTGCGGCTTCTTTTGTAAGAATTGCAACCGGCTCTTCATAACCGTCTATTCGCTCGCCTACAAAATTATAAGTGGAGTAGTAACGTATTTCAAGGATCGCATCGGGTATCGCTTCGCTTAATAAGACAAAATCAGACGAATCGGCAGAATACTTGATAAAGTCATCAAGTCCCCAATCAGCATATAACGAAGGAGCCAGATTCTGAACCTTGTCTATAATAACAACACAGTCCTTGTTTACATTCTGCATCACGGTTTTCATTCTGTCTTCGGGTATTGCTATGCAGCCGCCGGTATAAGGCTTGTATGGACCGAGACAGTGCAGGAAGATGGCAGATCCCTTACCGGGTGTACCGTTAAGATTATAGCTTATGTTAAGGCAGTACTGATACTGGTAAGTGTAATCAATGATATGTTCCGATTCATCCTTGTCAAGATCCGGAATATCGGCTATGCTTACCATTTCGTTGTAATGATAGCCGTCACGCTGGTCACCCGACCAGTAATCGTTATCGTCTACCTTCTTATATGGCATACTGCATCCAGGATCGTCAGCAATACCGAAGGCATCTGTGAAACGGAAGGTTCCGACAGGAGTCAGGCTATCGCCTTCCCTTGTCTTGCCAAGTCCCATTTTGCCAATGTAGCCGGGTGTTGTCATTATTTCCTTCCAATTGCCTGATGCGTCTTTTTCATGCATGGAGACATAGGCGGTTGTGTCGCCTATACCGGCCACGACAAAAAGCTGCTGTGCATCTTGTGCTGCATCGAGTTCACCGACCCATTGAGGAGAATCGGCATATGTTGTTTCTTCTGTATCATTTTCCGCTTCGCCGTCTGAAATATCGTCAGCCAAGAAATTATCTTCCGGGGCCGGGTCTGTAAGTACATTCTCATCATGAGCTTCTTCACCTTCTAAAGCAGGTTCCTGTGTGGCAGAATTCCCGCCGCATCCGGTCAATACGAAGGTCAGACAGCATATTAACAGCATGGATGTGGCTTTTTTACATATTTTTTTATTCAACATATGATCATCTCCCTGATTGAAACAGTTAATAGACTGGTAAAATTTTACTATAATAAAATGTTTATTACAAGACGTGCATTATGTGACGGGTTGAGGCAGAAAGAGAGGGCTGAAATAACAAAACCACATCCGCACGCCGACCCGGTTGATCAGCTAAAGCAGCCACTCTTTCGGTCAGGATCGCTTGACCTTTCAGGGTATCAAGAATAGTTTCTTACATTTTATTATTAGGATCAAAACCACGGGTTT
>DPZM01000054.1 GCA_003535955.1 Lachnospiraceae bacterium
ACAGAAAGGCTGACGGTGTAATACTTGGCAGAACGCTTATGCAGGATAAGAATGTGATGCTCCTTAAGGAGAAGGGAATTCCCTTTGTTGTTATCGGATCGACCGAAGAAGAAGGTGTTATCCAGGTAGACAATGATCATGTTAAGGCATGCAGCGAGCTGACGGATATCCTGATCATGAAGGGGATGAGGAGGTTTTCGCTCATAGGCGGAGACATGAACCATATGGTCAACAGGACCCGGTATGAAGGGTTCAGTTCGGCTCTTCATGCAAGAAACATCAATCCCAGTGCCAATCTTATTTACCTTAATAACGAAAAGGATGAGGAAATAGAGAGGGCGGTGGACAATGCCCTTATGAATAACGCGGAATGCATCATATGCATGGATGACAGGATATGTGTAACCGTGGTTAACAAGCTGCGAAGGGACGGCGTAATGATACCGGGTGAAGTCAGGGTGGCATCCTTCTATAACAGCAGGCTGCTTGACGGGTTAAGGACTCCGATAACAACCCTCCAGTATGACCCCAAGGAGCTTGGAAATGCAGCATGCAGAGCCTTGCTTGACATGATAGAAGGGGTGGAGGTGGCGCAAAAGCAAATGCTACCCTATGATGTTCTGCTTAAGAGTTCCACTCAATGAGAATCTGGTTGACAGTAACTGATTTGCATGATAATATTATGGCGAACAACCGGTTGCGCAAACAGGAGGAAAAATGAAAGATACATTTATAGTCAATATAATACACCGCCCCGAGATGGTGCCGGAGTACGCCGAGAAGGTGACCGGCCAGGGCAAGGCGGAGGATATAAGCCGTAAGGCGCTGCTTACGGAATCGCTTGATATATTTAAGTTCCAGCAGGAGACGGCCCATAAGAACGGCCTTAAGACAACGATCCAGATGACCTATGCATCCCTCTTTAATGAGGAGGCATGTTCCATTGCAAAGGCGCATCATGAAGAATACGGTGACGAGATAGCCTTATCGCTTCTGGGCCTTCCCTGCAAGGAGTTCAGGGACAAATACAAGACCAAGGATTTCTGCATCTGGATGTTTTCAATGGAGGATAAGAAGAGCATCGTTGATGACGTTTTCGGTAAGTTCCATGACATCTTCGGCTTCTATCCCCAGTCGACAGGCTCCTATTATATGGATGCAGATCTGACAAACTACATTAAGGAAAAATACCCTTCTGTCAAGTGTGCGGTTGCCACATGCTGGGAGGAAGGGCCGAAGGCATACCACACCTGCAACAATTCATGGTATACCCTTCTGGACGGCGGTCCGTGGAATCCCTGGATACCCAGCAGGCAGAACACCCATGTACCGGCAGCGGATGAATCGGAGGACTCGGGGATCGTGGCAATTCCGCATCTGTCAAGAGACCTGCTTGCCTGCTATGACGGAAACGGTTCCAATTTCGGGACACATCCCCAGAATGTACTGCGTGGGATGATCTACGATACCAAGACCTGGGAATATCCGTATTTATATAATCTGATTGATCAATACAGGCATCTTGGCAAGTTCAACAACGGCTATTCCTACAACATGATGTTCGTAGGACCCGGGTGGCTTAATAAGATGGGCCGCTGGGAGCAGCCATATGAGCTTCTTAAGAAGTCATACGAAGACGGAATGGCTTATTACGGTGAGCTTAAGAAGGAAGGCAAGGCTGTTGATATGACCATGGCTGAATTCGCTGACTTTTACCGGGCCAATAAAACTTATACCGAACCTGAATGTGCTCTGTGGAAGGATATCCTCTATGGATCAGACAAGCAGCTCTTCTGGTACAGTGATCCCTATATGAGGGCATGTATAAACATGGATCAGGGTGGTGCCATGGTCGATCTAAGACCTTATGTGGCCAAGCTTGAGTGGCCGGTAGGAATAGGAACACCTCATGTCCAGGATGCGTCCTATCCCTTCCTTATTCAGGAGAAGTACAGGGCAGGCTACTTTACCCATTATGCGGGAGAAGGTACGATACGGTCGGCCAAGCTGTCTTATAAAGGGGAAGAGGTTGACTTATGCCTGTGCAGGACCCACGCGAAGTTCTCTCAGGAGGGAAAGGACAGGGTACTGACTCTTGATCCTGTTGATATAGAATTCAGCGATCTTACGGTCAGCCTCCAGACGAGGATAATATTTAAAGAGGGATCTTCTGAGGTGGAATACGAAAGAAGGATACTTAACATGAGTGATCCGGATGCCGAGGTTACGATCAATGAATACATGGTGGCCTGCTACGGAACCACCGAGTATCCGGAGGACATGACCGGTATTAGACTGAGTGTATCAAATGGTACAATAAACAGGACAATTGATTATGAGTATAAATGCAGGGAAGAATCACTCGAAAGCGGATGCGAAGCAAAAGCGGTGATCCCTGCGATAAAGACGGAAGTGTCTATTGTAACTGATGCAGAGGGCGGTGTATCATATATTAGAGAAGGATACGCTTTCTCACCTATGTTTACACTGGGATATCAAAAAAACGTAAAGAATAAGGAGGTGGTATCGACATGGCTCAGGCTGGGAAAGGTAAACTGAATTACAGATGCCCCTTATGCTTTATGAGGGATATTGATATGGATATGTT
>DPZM01000289.1 GCA_003535955.1 Lachnospiraceae bacterium
ACTTCTTACAGCCGCAGGACTCACGTATCACAACCTTTGGATGGTATACGTATGAATCGGGCATTTTGCCGCTTAACATCTCCATTGCCAGATCAACAACCTGGGCGGCCATGTCATGAAAATCCTGCCTTACGGTAGTAAGCGGAGGATCAAGATAGGGTGCCACACTTATATCATCAAATCCCGTTACAAGGATATCCTTACCGATCTTATATCCGTGCTTTTCGGCCACCCGGTATATCGACAGGGCCATCTCGTCATTTGATGACACGATCCCGTCAGGATGCCCGCCGTCCCTGAAGAGGGGCTCGATAAGCTCATCTATACTTGCCCCGTAATTACCCTGGACAAAGTCACCCTCATCAAAGGTAAGACCGTACTTCTCCATTGTTTTGAAGAAGGCGTCCTTCCGCTCTATGGCACTCTGGTTTTCCCTGGGGCCTGCGACAAATGCGATACGTTTACAGCCGTGATCAACTATAAGATGCTCCGTACATTTGGCGATACCGCTGCCGTTATCAAGTATCTGGCTGCGTCCGTGAGGACATTCTCTTTCATTTTCAAGGAAAATTGTCGGGACTTTGGGAAGCATATCAAGAACCTCATCAGCTTCCTCACGGGTCCTGCTGATGGTAAGCGTGCCTCCCGATACGATAAGGAGGTCAAAGTCCTCATAGCGGCTGTAGACAGACAGGCTGGAATACTGGTAGTCATATTGGCTGCCGGCTTCCATAACCTCATTCAGATAGAAATGATTCTCCGTGCCCAGATAGAAACTGACGGAAATACCCTTCTCCTCAAACATTTCCCACAGCTCCCTGACAAGCTGCTGGGTCCTGTTCGCCAGATAATTCCAAAACATGCATCCGACACGAATCTGTTTCTTACCAATCATGGTATTTATACCATGAAACAGGGGACGGTTCCCCGTTTCTTTAATATTCATCTTCGTCACCGTATTCTTCGAGATTGTAATACTTCACGCCCTCTTCTTCATATTCCCTGTCATCATCATATTCCCCGTCATCATCGTACTCCCCGTAGGTTTCATCCCCGTAGGCATCGTCGGAATATTCGATATATTCATCTTCTCCGTATTCATCACCCGCTTCTTCCGGACCGCCGTTCTCCCCGGCATGCTCATCATAACCCTTGGGCTTTCCTATAATCAGGTCAAGCAGGTGGGAGTGCTTTAAGATGAACACCACGACCAGCATAAAGAGGTGGGTGTAGAAGGCTCCGACCAGGTAATAATTACGCTCAAGGAGATACCCTTTAGAGAAGCCGTAATAGCACAAAAGTCCGGTAAGCAAAAGCCCCAGGATCAGAAGGTAGATGTTCTTCACCATGTTCTTAAGAGCATCGATAAAGTCCATAAATGACGCATCGAAGTAAACGAAACGGCCAACCATAAGGCCCAGGTAATAAAGGACCACCGGGTTGTATTCGCTGGCATCCCCGATATTGTTAAGATAGGCAAGGATAAAGATAACATAGAACATGCCCAGCATCCTCACGGTCGCCTTCTCGGTCCTGTCGATATTCTTAAGGGGTATGAGGAGCTTGTCAAGGATTGAATTAAGCACGCAGGATAAGCATATGAGCAGGAGCAGGACGAAATCCTTCCAGCCTTCCCAGATGCTTATGAATGTTGAAAATCGCTCGTACTCGGCGCTTCCGACCTCGCCCTGCAAAATGGAATAAATATGGTTTATGATCACATATGCGCAGGAAAAGGACATAACCGAGGTTGCCGAGATTATCATCTCGTAAAACCGCTGTACCCGGTTATGGGACCTCTCATATATGGCCATCCTTCGGGCCTTCTTCTTCATGCCAAGTGTCGACAGCCTTACTCCTCCGAGGATGACAAGAATACACAGGATTACCCCTATGAGGGTAACCAGAAGGAAGTTCAGCTTATCCGGCAGTGTAAAATCAGGATTTATGTATGCTTCTATGCTCATGATCCTGCTCCTCAATGATCCTCCCTATAGTATACACTACCAAGTCAAGGTGAAACGGGGAACCGTCCCCTGTTTCACATAAAGCCCGGGGTTTTTTGTATGTTTTTTGTAATTAATTGTGAAAATTTAACAAAACATCAAAATAATACTAAATATTCCAAAAATAATCAAAATATATCTGTTAATTTCTTTGATTGTATGTTATAATCTTTACAAAGTCAGAAATTATTGTTTAATTTTTGTTTTTGCCTTTGAATTTTGGAGGTGACGTTATGACATACAAGGAGATAGTGGACCGGGTTCGGGAAGTATTTGAATATGCAGATGCCCGGAATATATTTGAGCATATCGCGATACAGGTTAACATAACAGGCGAAGGTGCGGGTATAATGTACATCGAGATAGCACAGCGCCAGGTCAGCGTGGAACCCTATGATTATTATGACAGGGACGGCCTTATAACCATAGATTCCAGGGTTCTTATGGACATATGCGATAAGAAATATACCTTAAGACATGCATATAAGCAGGGCCTGCTTACCTATCAGGGCAACGAGCGTAAGTTCATGGCCTGCCTCAATAACATTACTCTGCCATCGAATTTCTAGTGTTTCT
>DPZM01000113.1:0-5527 GCA_003535955.1 Lachnospiraceae bacterium
TAAGAGATCCCAACGAACATCTGGCGACATCACCCATTGTATACATTCCGTTAGCTTCCAGCTTCCTTGCGATCCCCTTGCCAACCCGCCAGAAATCCGTCAGGGGCTTATGTCCCCACAGAAGCCTTCTGTAGGACATTTCATCGATATCAGCAACCCTGACACCATCATCATCGGCTTCAACATGCTTGGCCACTATATCCATGGCCACCTTGGCCAGGTACAGGTTTGTTCCTATTCCCGCCGTGGCCGTGATACCTGTTTCTTCGAGGACATCTTTTATCATGCGTACAGCAAGCTCGCGGGGAGTCATATCATATGTTTTAAGATAAGCGGTTACATCCATGAACACTTCATCCACGGAATAAACATGAATATCCTCAGGTGCAATGTACTTAAGGTAGATATCGTATATATGGGTGCTTATTTCCATATATCGGGACATGTGGGGAACTGCCGCAATATAATCAAGCTTAAGATACGGGTCCTTTGATAACTCTTCGGAATCGGTCGAACTTCCCCTAAACCCATGAGGAGCTATCATTTTAAGTCTATCCTCATTTATCTTTTTAACGGCACTGACAACCTCAAATAGCCTGGCCCTGCCGGGGATCCCGTAAGCCTTGAGTGAAGGAGTAACGGCAAGACATATCGTTTTCTCTGTCCGTTCGGTATCGGCAACCACAAGATTGGTGGTTAAGGGGTCGAGATCACGGTCCATGCATTCAACGGACGCATAAAAGGATTTAAGATCTATTGCTATAAATTTACGTATATCATCAACCATTCTGTGTTATCTTCACCTGCAGTTCGAAGAGATCCTTACATCTTGAGAAGCTGTCCATAAGCTTGGGTGAGAACGTTCCGCATTCACCGTTTTTTATCATATTGTAAGCTTCTTCACAGGAATAAGCATCCTTATATACTCGCTTGCTCACAAGAGCATCGTAGCAGTCCGCCACCGAAACTATCTGGGCAGATATAGGGATCATGTCACCCGACAGGGCATCCGGATAACCCTTACCATCATACTTCTCATGATGATGACGGCATATTTCCATGGATATACGCATGTATGTCTTATCCCAGTCGGCCGGCATCTTGTTAAGTATTTCGCAGCCGCTCAGGGTATGGGTCTTCATTATGGCGAATTCTTCCTCGGTAAGACGACCCGGCTTAAGAAGTATGCTGTCAGGGATCATGATCTTACCCACATCATGAAGCGCACTGGCCGAGGTAATTATATCCACAAGCTCGGGGGTCAGCCCGTATTCCGGATAATCCGTCATTATCTGATTAGCCATTATGTTGGTAAAGCTCTTGACTCTTCTTACATGCTGACCGCTCTCCTCATCCCTTCCTTCAACAACGTTACCCATGAGTTCTATGATATCATTGTTCATCCTGTTAAGGGATTCATTCTTCTCCTTGAGCTGTATCGTTCGTTCCTGAACCTTCTGTTCAAGCTTCTCCTGCTGTTCCCTCTCCTTGCGTATTTCTTCATCAACACTGTGGAAGCCCAGGATGAAGCCATACAATCTTCCGTCGGCAATATCGGCAACACACTTCATCTGGTAATATTCAACCATTCCGTCCTTATTGACTATCCTGAAATTAACGAAATAAGCCACATCATGGTTTAGATGCTTCTTGATATGACTCTTGCTGGTCCCGTTCAGGAACATCTTTCTGTCTTCAGGTATGATGAGAGTCTCGGCTATAAGATCCATCATGTGGTTATAATTGTTCTCGTTCTCCCATCCGGTAAACCTTTCGGTGAACATATCGCCTATACGGTAATGGGTAACACCCACTGAGTCCTTGGTCTCTACATTTGCAACATAAGCCACCCAGTCAAAATCACCCGTAAGGCCTGTTATAACGGCATCGCTCTTAAGAGCCTTCTCAAGGCCCTTCATATACTTCATCTCATGAAGTATCTCGTCATTACAGTCAATAAAGGCAATGACCACACTTAAGACCTTGCCTGTGATATCGATATCCACTGTAGATACCCTGAACTCATAATATCTTGGCTCATCATCGGGTACTATCTTCCTGAAACGTACTGCATAGGAATTACGTTTTTTAAGCTTCTTTCTGATGATGGGAATACCGATCTCATCATACATTTTGGGTTTATCGTCTTCATATACGTTATCTCTTACGTATTGGTTGAATATATCGGTATACTTGGCCCCCAGACGGATCATGTTTCCGAACTTGCCGTCGTCATTTGTTTCAAGCCGGAAGGTCTGTAAGTCTTCCGTTTCAAGATTAACCTTGAAAACCGAAGAATAATCCCTTGCAAGTATACCTATGATATCGAAGTTTTGCTGCTGCAGCTGCGCAACACCCTTGATCTCTGTGTTGGCCTTTTTAAGCTTACGGCTGGCCCGTACAACACGGATCATTGAAGTGGCCAGAAGGATGATTATTATTACAAGAAGCAGGATTATCAGCGCAAAAACGAAGCCTTCGGAACTTATAAGGGCGGCTATGCCTTTCTTTTGCGGATTAGGGTCAATGGACTGGGCTTCAAGCATCAGATAATTAAGGGCTTTCCCCTTGGAGGAGATATATGAAGCCCTGTTTAAGAGGGTATAAAGTCCTATATTTCCTCTCTTTACACCAATTGACATTTCAAGCTTCTGGGGAAGCGTTATCATCTTTAAGTCGGCAAGATCCTTATTGTTGTCTGTTATCTTGTCTGCTCTCTTTGACCTTAAAATGGTGCATGTTACATTTTCATCAGCGACAGCCTGCATGCAGGCTTCTTCTGTGGGATATTCAAGCATCTTGCTTGATGAATAATACTCTTCATCAAAATACTTTGCGATACCCTTTACGGGATAGGCAAGGGTTGCAAGAGAACCTTCGGTATATACGTCCTTATAGATCAGTGCCATGGATTCATCCGCAATGACATTGGTAAAAACGTAATCATTCAGCTCTGACTGATACAGATAGGCAGGCACCGGAAAGACAGCATCCACTTCTTCGGCTTCCAGAGCCTTGATAAGCCCGTCATAGTCATCATAGTGGCTAAACTCTATGTCTATATTTAAATCAAGTGAATTCGTGAACTCCTGAAAGGCTTCGTATATGAATCCGAAGGATTCTCCGGTTTCATCATTATAATGGCTGTATGGTTGGAAATCCTTAAGCGTTCCGACGCGGATCGAATCATGTGCATCCACCCAATCCTGCTCAACCCCTCTTAAGCTCTTATCGAACTTACCGGTTGAATCGAAGGAGTTCTGAATACTTGCAAGCATTCCTTCCGTAGATGTTGATATTGTCTCAACAGCATTGTTTATAGACTTTAAGAGGGTTCTTTTTTTGGAGCTTACTGCCAGATAATAGTCAACGCTTCCGGCCTTCCTTGTAACTACAAGTCCCTCTTCGGCAGCGCTGTTCTGAGCAAAGATAGCCTTCACTTCACCGTTGTTAATGGCATTGATACAGGCAGCTTCGCTGTCATACACGGTAATATCGCAATATAAGCCCAGCTTCTTGTCCCATTCCTCCGCATATTCCGAAATGGCTGAGGGAACTCCGAGGGTAGTATGCGATATAGATGTTATCATAAAGTTATCACTGTTTGTACCTGAGGGAAGACACAGAAAATAGTCAACCGAATTCATGGGCTGATTGGGGAAAAGAACATCGATCTGATTCTGCTTTATATTGTATTTGATCTCTTCATTTTTCGCCTTGGCTTCAAGATCGTCATAATAGGCAGTCTCATTAAATGATCTGGGCATACCGGGCATTAAGTCTATCTTACCCAGCATGAACTGTTCGAGCAGGGAATTGAAATCACCGTAAACATAATCATACTTCCAACCCGAGAAATTACCTATAGCCTGAAGATATTCATAACCGAAACCGCTCTTGGTACCCTTGTCGTAATTCTCGCCGAAATAACTCTCATCATAAAAATAAGCAACCGAAACCTCACGTAACTCGGATTCCGTTGCTCCGTAAATATTTTGAACACATGTAAGAATGCTTAAGACCAGCATCCCCAAAGCGACTGATATACTAATTATCCGTCTGGAAAAATCACGCACTGAAAAACACCATCATCCTATGTTTATTACAAATACATATCAATGTAGATATTATATCAAATATTTGTACAAAAATATAGCATAATATAAAAGGAACATATCCATACAGACATGTTCCTTTAAAAGTCATTTGTTATCTAACGTTAAAAGGTGAACTTATCTTCGAAATAAGCCTTAAGATCCTCGATCTTTACACGTTCCTGCTCCATACTGTCACGATCTCTTACCGTAACGGCCCCGTCCGTTTCCGAATCAAAATCATATGTTATGCAGAAGGGAGTGCCTATCTCATCCTGCCGTCTGTATCTCTTACCTATATTACCCCTGTCATCAAATTCACAGTTGTATTTTTTGGAAAGCTCGTTAAATATCTTCTCGGCACCTTCGTTAAGCTTCTTGGATAAAGGAAGTACGCCGATCTTTACGGGAGCAAGCGCGGGATGGAAATGAAGGACGGTACGCACATCATTTCTCTCGGCGTCAAGTACTTCCTCATCATAAGCTTCACACAGGAAGGCTAAAACAACCCTGTCAGCTCCGAGCGAAGGTTCAACAACGTATGGAATGTACTTCTCATTAAGCTCATCATCGAAATAGTCCATGGGTTCACCCGAAGTATTCTGATGCTGGGTAAGGTCGTAATCGGTCCTGGATGCGATACCCCAGAGCTCGCCCCAGTCGGTAAAAGGAAACGCATACTCTATATCGGTTGTATGATCACTGTAGAAGGATAATTCCTCGGGATCGTGATCCCTTAACCTTAAGTGCTCCTCCTTTAGTCCAAGATCAAGAAGCCACTTATAGCAGAAGCTCCTCCAATACTCAAACCATTCGGTCTGGGTACCGGGCTTGCAGAAGAATTCAAGCTCCATCTGTTCGAACTCCCTTGTCCTGAAGGTGAAGTTACCGGGAGTTATCTCATTCCTGAATGACTTACCTATCTGACCGATACCAAAGGGCACCTTCTTGCGTGAGGTACGCTGAACATTCTTGAAATTGACGAATATCCCCTGTGCCGTTTCAGGTCTTAAGTATACAGTATTCTTGGCATCCTCGGTCACACCCTGGAAGGTCTTGAACATGAGGTTGAACTGCCTTATATCCGTGAAATTATGCTTGCCGCATGAGGGACAGGGAATGTTGTGCTCATCGATGAACTGTTTCATCTTTTCGTTGCCCCATCCGTCAACGCTCGAATCAAGGCTTATACCCTTTTCTTCGCAGAAATTCTCTATAAGCTGGTCGGCACGGAAACGCTCATGACATTCCTTACAGTCCATCAGGGGATCCGAGAAGCTTCCCAAATGGCCGGAAGCAACCCAGGTCTGGGGATTCATGAGGATGGCACAGTCCACACCTACATTGTAGGGATTCTCCTGGATGAACTTCTGCCACCATGCTCTTTTTACATTGTTTTTCAGTTCAACGCCGAGATTACCGTAATCCCATGT
>DPZM01000113.1:5558-6770 GCA_003535955.1 Lachnospiraceae bacterium
TTGGCCAGTCCGCCGTATATCTCGCTGCCGGGATAAACGAACCCGCGTGATTTTGCCAGTGCTACGATCTTATCAAGTGTTTTTTCCATAATCTTCTCCTCATTTAATTACTTTAAAACTATATAACCGACGCCCACGGAATCCGATGCCATCTTGGCAGTGCTCTTGTCAATGACATCTATGTTGGCGGTGGTGTAAGCTATCTTGCCGGGTGCCTTTATGATCAATGATTCGCCGGTTACTATTATCTTACTGTCCGCAAGGGCTTCAAATTCATATTTACCTATTGTCTCATCATCCTCGACACTCTTGAGCGTTACATCTGTCGGATAATCAGCCTCCATAGCCTCTTCTATCGTGCCATAGAAGAGATCCACTTCATTGAAAGCCGAATAATCGGAACAGTCCTTAAATATGAGGTCCGCAGTGGCAACACCGTCAAGGATCTTAAGATCCTGAAGCTTAATAAGGGAGTCATCGCCCTTGCTGTTGCAGTATTCTTCTATCTGCTCGTTTATGCCCGTCCTCAGTTCGTCCTCATTGTAGTAGGATTTATCGAAGCTCTCAACTATATGATGGGTGATCTCCCCCTTGCTGCTTATGCTTAGGGTTGTATCATTCAGATCATCACTTCCGCCAACGCATCCGGTAATAAGACATGTTATAAGCGATGCAAGAATTATTAATGCTTTACCTTTTTTCACCTGATCACTTCCGTATATCAAATTTAACGCAAGTCTCATTTTATCAAACGGTATCTATAATTTCAAGAGATTTAAGGGGTCTGTCAACAAATCTTTTTCGGTAAGTAAGGGCCAGTGATTTGAGCTCTGTCAGCACCTCGTCATTTACCGCAAAAGTGTACAGATGCTCTATATTCGAATCAATTATATGATTCAGTGCATGAAGGGTCGAGGGAAGGAATTCCTTACCGACCGGAACCCCGGGATATTCCCCGTTGACTGCAACAGCCTTTATCTCAAATACAGCCCTTACAAGATCATTGTTGATATTGGGCTTGATTATGGCTCTTATCGATTGGAACAAAAGCTTGAGCATAAGGACGTCATCATTATTCTCTCTTGTACAGTATTCGGTGAATTCCAGAAAATACATACCCAGATATGCACCTTCATAATCACTCCGCAACTCTTCAAAATAGTAACTTATATCCGCATCGATAAGGTTATACGCATCCCTGCCTTCATAGAG
>DPZM01000113.1:6968-7737 GCA_003535955.1 Lachnospiraceae bacterium
AGTACCATTCCCGTCATCTGAATATATTCTTTCATGTGTTTCCTTATTATTCCTCAAGGCTTTTTCTGTCGTACCCGAAATTTTTAAGTAAAACATCAGAGTCACGCCAGTCCTTCTTAACCCTGACCCAAAGCTTTAAGTTTATCTGCCTCTCGACAAGACGTTCTATTTCGTACCTTGCAGCTGAGCCTATTTTTTTGAGCATCTGCCCCTGCTTGCCGATTATCATTCCCTTATGGGATTCCCTTTCGCATATTATGGTGGCATCCACCCTTACAACAGGCTTTTCAAAGTCCATTTTATCAACTGTTACCGCAATACCGTGAGGGATTTCATCATCCAGGCATTTTAAGGCCTTCTCTCTTATAAGTTCGGCGGTTATCTGTCTTATGGGCTGGTCTGTTACGGTATCCTCATCATAAAAGGGTATCCCGTACGGAAGATACTTAAATATCTGTCTTATAAGCTCATCCAGGTTTTCTTCTTTAAGTGCGCTTACCGGGACAAGCTCGGCATAATCACACATTTTGCCATACTTATCGGTAATCTCAAAAAGCTCATTCCTTGTAACCCTGTCAATCTTGTTAATGACAAGTATTACCGGAACATGCATACCTGACAGCCTTTCGGCTATGTCCTTATCCGTCGGTCCGATATGTTCATCCGCTTCCACAAGCCAGACGATAACATCGACATCATGCAGGGCCTTGTTGACGGACCGGATCATGTATTCACCCAGCCTGTTCTTAGCCTTGTGTATCCCCGGTGT
>DPZM01000317.1 GCA_003535955.1 Lachnospiraceae bacterium
TCAAACGGCTTCAAGTGTGTCGATGTTAGTTGCGATAGAAGCCGCCAAGGTGGTATTATATGTTGGAATTCGAAAAGACTGGTATTTTGGGCTTTGAGGGATGACCGGTAAGATGAATAAGCTTAAGCTCTTTGTTGAGAATTTTATAATCTACGGCTTTGGCGGGATCATAAACAAGCTGATCCCGTTTATCATGATTCCCGTCATTACCCGCATGATGCCGGATAAAACCTATTTTGGTATTTCCGATATGGCCAATACCATTGTATCCTTCGGAACCGCAATTGCCGTAATGGGTATGTATGATGCCATGTACAGGATGTTCTTTGAAAAGGAAGAGAAGGAGTACCGGAAGAGCATCTGCTTTACTGTCCTTGTCTTTGTATTCTTTTCGGCTGTCATAGTAAGTATTCTGATGATCGTATTTAAGGATGTCCTTTCACGAAGGTTTTTAGGCTCATCCGATTATTCCTTTATAATCTATTATGCCGCTTTAAATGTATTTTTTGATTCTGTAAATGTGGTTATCGCTTCACCTACCAGGATGCAGAATCACCGGAAGACCTATCTTGTGATCAATATGGTAAGTCCGGTCGTTGCATACACATTGTCGCTTATCCTCCTTCGCATGGGTTATTATCTTATTGCCATGCCGGTCGGGCTTGTCGTGTCCTCCCTTATCATATGCATAACCTATATGCGCATAAACAGGGGATGGTTCTCCCAAGGTATCTTTGATGCGGGCCTTCTTAAGACGATGCTGCCGATAGGACTTCCCATGGCTGTCAATGTTCTTACCTACTGGGTATTCAATTCCTGTGACAGGCTTATGATAACAAATATGATGAATGTCGGAGAAGCCGGTGTATACGCGATAGGAAGCAAGCTCGGACATGCCAGCCAGCTTGTATATACCGCCTTTGCCGCGGGCTGGCAGTACTTTGCCTTTTCGACAATGAAAGAGGGGGATCAGGTTGAGTCCAACTCTTCGGTCTTTGAATACCTGGGAGCGATATCCTTTGCGATAACAATGTTTGTCTGCGCCCTTAGCTATCCCATATTTGACCTGTTTTTCACGGACGAATATCTTCCGGGATACATTGTCGCGCCCTACCTTTTTCTTGCACCCCTTCTTCTCATGCTATTTCAGGTCATTGCCAATCAGTTCCTGGTCATCAGGAAAACCTGGCCCAATATGCTCATCCTTATGGCCGGTGCTGCATCCAATGTGATGTTTAACTATTTTTTAATTCCGGTCATGGGCATTGAAGGGGCGGCACTGGGAACCCTTGCAGGGTATGTGATCTCTTTATTGACCGCATCGGTCGTTCTTATCAGGATGAAGCTTCTTGTAATAAAACCAAAGTTTGTCATCACCGCCTGCCTGATGGCCTTTACTATGGCCCTGTGGAGGCTTAAGATGAGTGATTCTCCCCTGCCTTCTCTTGGCGTGGCAGTTGCGGGATGCCTTGCAATAATGGTATTATATAAAGATGAGATAAAGAAGCTTACGGAAAAGATAAAGGATATGAAATCTAACTTACGGAGACAGTGATAATGACAAAACTGGCAATAGTTGTACCCTGCTATAACGAGCAGGAGGTACTTAAGGATACGACAGGTAAGCTTACGGGACTGATGGAGGGGCTGACCCGTGAGGGTCTTATCGGTGAAGACAGCTTTATACTCTTTGTGGATGACGGAAGCAGGGACGCAACATGGGAGCTGATCGAGGAAGCGGTCCGTGATAATGGTTGTGTACAGGGCCTTAAGCTTGCAGGAAATGTAGGACATCAGAATGCCCTCCTGGCAGGGCTTATGACGATAAAGGATGAGGTTGATGCCGCGATATCCATAGACGCCGACCTTCAGGACGATATTTCGGTCATAGGCGATATGGTGAAGATGTATAACGAAGGGACGGATATCGTATACGGGGTCAGGAGTGTCAGGACATCCGATACATTTTTCAAGCGGGTTACGGCAGAGGGTTTCTACAAACTTATGAAGGTCATGGGGATCAAGAGTGTTTACAATCATGCGGATTTCCGGCTGATGAGCGCACGGGCGATTGACGGTCTGTCGCAGTATAAGGAGAGGAATCTTTTCCTCAGGGGCATAGTACCCACGATCGGATATAGATCGGAATGCGTATACTATGAACGAAAGAAACGGCTGGCGGGTGAATCCAAATATCCGGTCAGCAAGATGATGTCCTTCGCCTTTGACGGTATTACCTCATTTTCGATAAAGCCGATGTCGTTTATTACAGGCATGGGGATCTTCGTCATTCTCTTTGCGATCGCTTTTGCCATATTCACCTTCTATTCCTACATGACAGGCAATGTGGTAAGGGGATGGGCCTCCACGGTCCTCTCCATCTGGTTTATAGGCGGTCTGGTGATCTTTTCGGTCGGTATGGTAGGACAGTACGTAGGCAAGATATATCTTGAGGTCAAGGAACGCCCCAGATATATTATCGAAACAAGGATAAAGGACTGACATGTTAATGACACACCGGTTCAGAGCCAATGTGTCAGTTGAGAGGTGTGGATATGAAGGTTGTGATTCTGGCCGGAGGATACGGCACGAGAATAAGCGAGGAGAGTCACCTTAAGCCAAAGCCCATGGTGGAGATAGGTGACAAGCCCATACTATGGCATATCATGAAGGGGTATTCGGCATTCGGATACAATGAATTCATCATATGCTGCGGCTATAAACAGCATATGATAAAGGAATGGTTCGCTGATTATTACCTGTATAATTCGGATGTGACCTTTGACTTTACGGATGATAACAGGATGACCGTACATAACAATGTTGCGGAGCCCTGGAAGGTGACCCTGGTCGATACGGGACTTGACACCATGACCGGAGGCAGGATAAAGAGGATACAGAAGTATGTTGGAGACGAAGCCTTTATGCTGACCTACGGTGATGCCGTGTCGGACATAGATATTGACAGGCTTCTCAGGTTCCATTTAAGTCACGGGAAAATGGCGACTGTCACGGCTATTAGCGTGAATGAACGCTTCGGGGTACTGAGCATGGATGAATCCGATACCATATCATCCTTCAGGGAAAAGTCAGACGAGGACAGGGGCAGGATAAGCGGCGGCTTCATGGTGCTCGAACCCGGGGTATTCTCATATATAAAGGATGACACTACCGTCTTTGAGAAGGATACAATGGTAAAGCTTGCCGGGGAGGGCCAGCTTAAAGGATATAAGCATGAGGGTTTCTGGCAGTGCATGGACACCAAACGGGAACATGATAAACTCGAAGAGATGTGGAAGTCCGGGAAGGCACCCTGGAAGATCTGGGAATGAAGCGGATGAAGAGGATAGCTGTATCGGGGCCTACCGGTGCGATCGGTATTGCCCTTATCAATAAGTGCATAGAAGAGGGCGTTGAGGTATATGCTTATGTAAGGCCGGGCTCGAAGAGGCGTGACAATATACCGAAAACCCCGCTTGTAAAGATATGTGACTATGACCTGAGTGATTTTGGAAGAGTGGCAGGTCTGTCCGGGGCGATAAAGCTTCCGAGGATTGATGCCTTCTACCACTTCGGCTGGGCCGGCACGATAGGTGACGGCAGAAATGACGGAAGGCTTCAGGCCCTGAATATAAAGTATACGACGGATGCGGTGGCTCTGGCTCATGCCATGGGTGCCCGTGTTTTTATAGGGGCAGGTTCCCAGGCCGAATACGGGAGGGTAGAGGGTAAGCTTAAACCGGATACGGCAGCCGAACCGGAAAACGGTTACGGTATCGCCAAGCTGGCAGCAGGGAGGCTTAGCCGGATTATGTGCGAAAGGCTTGACATGAAGCATATCTGGGTAAGGGTATTGAGCGTATACGGCCCATACGACGGCGAGGCAACAATGATAATGAAGACAATAAGGCAGCTTCTGCACGGTGGGCGGCCGTCCCTTACCGAGGGTAAGCAGATTTGGGATTATCTCTACAGTAAGGATGCGGGAAGGGCCTTTTATATGCTGGGCGCAAGGGCAGCGGGAGAGATGGGTGAAAATGCTGACACCTGCGGCCCGGAAGGGCTTGACGGAAAGGTTTACTGCCTCGGTTCCGGGACTGGCAGGCCCCTTCGTGACTACATAAGGGAAATGCGGGATGCAATAGACCCGTCCCTGTCACTTGGGTTCGGGGAGGTATCCTATTCCGATAAACAGGTAATGCACCTTGAAGCGGATATTTCGGATCTGACGAAGGATACGGGCTTTAAACCGGAGGTCTCCTTCGGGGAAGGCATAAGGGAAACGATAGAGTACGCAAGTTGCCATGCGTGCAGATGATATGATAAAATAATAAGATAGATCACACCTGAATATGCTAAAGGTACCGGGAATATGAGAAAGAACTTCTACAAACACGCAGCCGCCTTGATGGTTGCAGCGCTTATCATAACGAATGATCCAACAACCGTTTATTCATCCGAACCGCGTGTGGATGATACGGATGTGCTTGTGTCCGCACAGGAATACCCCTCTGATGAGTCGTATCCGGATGAGCTCATTTCAGATGACATGCTTCTTGAGGATATTTTATCCGAAACCCCTGCAGATGTTGCGGATGAAGCGCCGGCAAACAGTACTGAGGACGTCCTTATACCGGAAAATGACTCACAGGATCCGCTTTCTTCAAATGAGACGGATAGCAGCGGGCCTGTATGGGACGGCGAGATACCGGAGGAATACCTTAATTATAAAGATATAGATGTAGAGATAGAAGAGTCGGAAATCGGTTATAACAGACCGGGCAAGGACCGCAGGGAGATCATGTCCGTTACTCCGGACAAGGGCATACTTCCGGCTAAGTATATAACGGATCATTCTTTATTGCCAAGGATCAAGGACCAGCGTCCCTTTGGTACGTGCTGGGCATTTGCGTCCATGGCCTCATGCGAGGTGTCTCTTGCCAGGAAATTCGGGCTGAGCGCGGCAGCGCTTGATTTCTCCGAGAGGGCATTCTGTTACTTCTTCTACGGCCTTAAGGGAGTAGATGATCCCTTGAAGCACACACTGGATGATTACCAGGCACCGGTACTCGGTTCGGAACATGATATATATCAGCTGGGCGGGAATGTCATGCTCGGTTCGATCTTTCTCTTTAACTGGGGTATGCCTGTTGACGAGATCGCGGCACCGTATTCCGTCCTGAATGAAATAGGCAGCAATGGTAACCTTACAACGGACAAGAAGAAGGGCGCTGATGCCCTTGATGATTCTCTCTGCTATACATCCGAATACCATGTACAGGATGTCCGGTTCATTAATAAAGATGACGTGGACGGCATTAAGCAGGCGATAGTCGACAACGGGATCGTAGCAAGGAGCTATTATCATACCGGTTCCTATGTCAGGTATGTTTCGGAAAATAATACCTATTCATATAATTCCGGTGAAAAATACAGTGGCAGGACCAACCATGCTATTTCGATCGTGGGATGGGATGATGATTTCTTAAGCGGTAATTTTGTCGTGCAGCCTGAGAAAAACGGTGCCTGGCTTATAAGGAACAGCTGGGGAGAAGATGAGTTTGACGGTGGATACCTGTGGATATCATATGAAGACAAAAGCCTTGGCGATGTAACTGTAATATCGTGTGATGACAAAAATAATTACGACAAGAACTATTTCTATGACGGATCGGCTAATGTGACCAATTCAATGGGAGAAAAGGGCATATGGAATGCCGCCAATGTCTATACAGCCAGTGCCAATGAGGTGTTGAAGGCAGTATCGATAGGTGTAAAGAGTGCCGATGTTCCCTATTCGGTCCAGATATACAAGAATCTTACCGATGCTTCAGATCCGACATCGGGAAAAGCGATGTTTGCAACACCTGTGACCGGAACAACCTCATACCCGGGATTTTATACCATTCCGTTTGAAACTCTGGTACCGCTCAGCAAAGGAGAGACATTTTCTGTTGTATTTACCCTGTCCGAGGAGGACGCGGAGTCAACAAGCTTATATGTTGAGAAGTCATGTGTTTACGATAAGAGTAAGACATGGTTAAGGGTTAATGCGGACATAAATGAAGGACAGAGCTTTTTCCAAAAGAGCGGCGAAGGCTGGTATGATATGGTCCGGTCGAAAGCGTGCTTCCGTATTCATGCCTATACAGATGACGGGACCCTTACGCTTGACAGGAAGATACTGAAGATCAATTCAGCCCTGGATGACAGATCTGATATGATAGGTGTCAATAACACTTACGAACGTGATATAAAGGAGGTATCGCTCCCCGATACGGATGATTTTGAAGTTCTTTTTACAAGAAATACCATGGATAAATCGGGAACCTTGAAGATTGTTTATACGGGCGAACCGGTAAACAGGTCATTTGACACAAGAGTCATGTTCATACTTGATAATGTCGCCGAACCGATATACAGGCAGATAAGGATCGATGTTACGAATGTTTTGCCGGTTTCTACACTGACTACAGTAAAGAAGGTGGATCGCCTTTATGCTCCGGAGCCGGGTAAGGGTGAGATTAAGGTCAGTGTCAATACCGGAAGGATAACGGATGTTAAACTGGTTGATATTTATAGAAACGGTAAGACAAAAGGGGTGCTCAACCCCATGTCTTATGAAGCGAAAGCTCCGGAAATCTCGGAGGATGGGCTGTCAGCACGTCTTTATGTCAAGGCTTTGGCAGGAAGGAACGCTGCTTTCAACAAGGCTCGTATCGATGTATATGTTTACGGATATGATAAACCCATATCGAAGGTATTCAGTATCGCAAATACAAAAAGCAGCCTGAAGGCATCTGCGGCAGGAACATCCGTTCTGACGAACGGGAAGACGGTTCTTAAAAACAACAGGATAGAGATAGCCATAAACAACACTAAGGATAATAAGGCAGAACAGTTCACGTCACCGGTTATCAGGGTGACCGGAAGTGACGGGACATCACTTGAGGACCGATACACTCCTTCATATGATGACGGGCTGGTGATCCTGACTCCGGCTGAAGGAATGTCTCTTGGATTATCAGGTGAGAAGATCAATATATCGGTAAGTGATACTGTCCACGCGGCACCACATCTGATAAAGAACTTTAAAGTCAGGAACGTAAGTATTGGCAAGATGGCACTGAAGCTTGATAAGTCCGGTATAAGTGCCGGCTGTTATGAGGGTGAAGACGCAATAAACAAGGGTCTTGTTTATTCGACCGGTCTGGGAATAAAGGGATGCAGCGGGCTTAATGATTATATTGACGGAGGACTCAGGATAGAAGGGAAAAACAGTAAAAGCACCAAAGCTTTAGCAGAAGGTCAGCTGCGTGTGATATATGATAAGGCTTTGGGAAAGGTTCTTGTGAGCTTCCCCGGCGGCAATCCTCCGGCAGCCGGATCATACCTTTATAAGCTCGTTCTGCCCGGAGAATATACAGGTATAAATAAAAATGTTTATACTTCTCTTGCTGTGAGTGTAAAGAGGTTAAATAAACTTAAAGCAGAGTCATGCAAGGC
>DPZM01000249.1 GCA_003535955.1 Lachnospiraceae bacterium
CATCACAGATGGAAGAGACCGGTCATTATATCGGAATGCGGCGGTTATACCATGAAGGTTTTAGACCATTCCTATTATCCCAATATGTCTTACGGATATGGGAACTGTAAGACGAAAGAAGCATTGACCACGCGAATATTTAAGTTGTATGATGATGAAGTGATACCTAACTTAAAACACGGTATCTGCGGCTGCGTATATACCCAGTTGAGTGATGTGGAGAGTGAATATAACGGACTGTATACCTATGACCGTAAGGTATGTAAGGTGGACAGGCACAGGATGGAAGAACTTAAGTTTAAGCTTGATAAGGCTTACGAATTTATTACAGAAGACGCAGATAAATAAAAGACAGGTAATGTAAAAAGATAATTAAACTGTGATAGTCATAAGAAAGGATAACAATATGACCCGAAAAAAATCCCTGACAGCCCTTATGGTTTCGATAAGTGTCCTTGCCCTTCTTACAGGATGTAAAGACAAAAAGGAGCCTGTACTTCCCGAACCAAAACCACAAACAGAAGAAACCGGAGAAGCTAAAAAGACTGATACCGATACTGTTGATAACAATGCCGAAGCGGCTGAAGAGAAGGATAAGGAAGAGTCCGTAACGGAATTAAACCATAAGGCAAGGAAGGCTTTTATGGCCTTTGCGTCAGATGAACAGCTGTGCGTTTCCGATATAGATGAGCCCGGCTATTTCAGTAAGGGGAACAGATACAGCTTATCCGATATCATCGATAATTATTTAAAGATCGAGAATCAATATGTCGGTGACGATCCGGTGGAATTATACGATGCAACCTATGCCTACATTGACTGCGGCATGGATGAAAAGATCGAGATGGCCCTAAACTTAAATTACGGGATGAGCGGCTTCGGTAATTACAGTCAGAGGATATATCTGTTCAAACTTGTTGATGATGAGGTCCACCTCTTTGCCGATGATTTCTACGGATACCGTACGTTTCTTGAAATAAACGAATACGGATATGTGAAAAAACACGGTGCCGGCGGAGCGAATATTTACGGGTGGGACATTTATTATTTCGATAAGGATTGTAACAGGATATATCTTTACGGCGTTAATGAACATATGGGGCTTGAATATCCCAGGATCCCCAAGTATTACATAAAGGGCGGATACAGCAGGAGTGATTATCCTGATGATGATCCGGCAGAAGACAATGACGGATATGAAGTCTATGCGGCCAATTTTAGCGAATGCCCGTCAGTTGATGACCCGGATGCCGATTTTTACGAATTGTTCTATAAGGACAACATGTATGCCTTTTGTGACCACAACGGTAATCCCGTGCGTCCTGACAGGGATATGACCGAATTCTATGATGAGGAAGGCATTAAGTGGTATGATTACGACGAGCTTAATGAGATGCTTGATAAGCATGAGGAAGAGCTTGGTGTAACGGATAAGCTAAAGAATGCCGATGAGGCTGATTTTGACAGCCTTATAGACGAGGGTATCCTTAAGCACAATTATTCAAGGGAAGATGTAGAGGAATCGCAGGAAGATGAATCCTATGACATTGTTGAGACGATACACGTTTCCGATGTGGAGGTTAAGCCCTTTATTTCGTCCATGGCCGATAAGGATCATTCCTACAACAAGGTTACACTTAAACAGGTTTCATGTACCGAAAACGATATAACGGATGATGAAGACTGGTTCCGAAGGGCCGGCTTCAATCCGCCCGGAAACGATGCAAGCGATGATCAATACAACTATGTTTTAACGGGTGATAAGGGCTACGGAACAATGTCGGTAGTTGAGATCAATGACGTTGAAACAGGGAAGCTTAAGTACCGGTTTGATTTCTCGGACCTCTTATATGCAAAAGGGTATGAAGGTAATGACTTTGTCGAGAGGGGTGTGCGCCACTGCTTTATAACGGACGATTATCTGTATGTGAATCTTTATCACAGTACTTATGCGGAATCATGTCCGGATAATGCATTCATGATGTGTATAGATATTAATACCGGTGAGACCGTATGGGTATCTGAAAAGCTTACATCCAATTCATGCAATTTTGTCCGCTGGGGTGACAATATAATAACCGGTTACGGCTTTACGGCCGAGGATGACTATATCTATATTCTAAACAGGTTCACCGGAGAAGTTACCGAGAAGATCAAAGTCAAAAAGAGCCCGGACTATTTCGCCTTTGTGGATGATGAGATATGGGTCAGGACTTACAGTTACGACTATGTGTTTAAGATACAGGATGAAAAAAAGGAAGGCAACCAATGAAAATACGTGTGATAAACGGCCCTAATATAAATATGCTGGGAATAAGGGAACCAGATATTTACGGCAGGACAACATATGATGATCTTGTCAATATGATAAGGGAACATGCTTCAAGATCGGGCATAGATATTGAAGTCATGCAGAGCAATCACGAGGGAGATCTTGTCGATATGCTTCAGGACAGCTATAAGAAGGTTGACGGCATAGTTATAAATCCCGGTGCTTATACACATACATCCGTAGCGATCCTTGATGCGCTTAAGGCTGTATCGATACCGGCTGTCGAAGTGCATATATCCAAGGTTGATGAAAGGGAAGACTTCAGGCAGATAAGCTATATACGAAAGGCCTGTGTGAAGACCATAACCGGTCATGGGGTCATGGGTTATATTGAGGCTATAGATCATTTAATATCATTGAAAGAGGAAGAGAATGGAGTGGATAAACAGAAGTAAGGTATTAATAGTAGGGCTTGGCCTTATGGGTGGCAGCTATGCAAAGGCATTAAAGCGTCTCGGATACAGTGTATATGCCATTGATGCAAGAAGCGAAGCCATAAGCTACGCTATCGAGAATAATATAATAGATAAGGGAGCGGATAAGGCAGATCCTGAGCTTATAAAGGAAGCGGATACCATCATATTCGCCCTTTATCCCAAGATCATAGCAGGCTGGATAAAGGAGAATCAGAAGTATTTTAAGTCCGGAATAATAATCACGGATGTAACAGGTATCAAGGATAAGATAGTGTACGATATCCAGGACATATTGAGGGATGACGTTGAATTTATCGCAGCCCACCCAATGGCAGGCCGTGAGGTTTACGGAGTTGAGAATTCCGATGAGAAGATATTCCTTAATGCCAACTATATAGTTGTACCTACCGATAAGAATACCGAAGAAGCAATTGAATGGTGTAAGAACTTAGGGCAGATACTGGGATTTTCACGTGTGTCCGTATTATCCCCTGATGAACATGACAGGATGATAGCATATGTATCCCAGCTTACCCACTGTATAGCGGTAGCCCTTATGACAACTCACGATAACAGACATCTGGCTGATTACACGGGTGATTCCTTCAGGGATCTTACAAGGATAGCCAGGATAAATGAAGATATGTGGAGTGAACTCTTCTTCATGAACAAGGATAAGCTTGTTGAGGAGATAGATGCCTTCAGGGGTGAACTTAAGGAAATAAGGGACAGCATAGTAAATGAGGATGCCGATAAGCTCAAGGAAAAGATGAGGCTTTCAACCGAAAGGAGAAAGAACTTCGACAGGTAACAATAAAACGGGTGCGTATCAATGCAGATACACACCCATAAATATGCAACAAAAAAACGTATCTTAAATAAGGACAGGACTGTTTATGACTGACGAACAATTCAATGCGGCCATGACCCGCATGCGAAGCAAGGACAAGTCCGCCCTTAAGGAAGTGTATGAGGAATACATATCCTTTATCTACCACACCATCCTTAATATTGTAAACAGTAAGGAGAATGCCGAGGATATAACCAGCGAATTCTTTATTAAGCTGTGGGAGAAGGCGGATAACTACAGGGAAGGAAGCGGTCATCGCGGATACCTTGCCACGATAGCAAGAAACATGGCGATAGACCATATACGAAAACATAAGAAGGAAGAACTAAGCCCGGGAGTAAGTGAGGATGAAGAGGCTCCCGATGAGCTTGAGCTCTTAAGCGATCCGGATGGTTCACCGGAAGATCAGGTGGTCGAAGAGCTGTCTGTTGAGGAAGCTCTTTCACGACTGAAGCCTGTATACAGGCAGATAATCACAATGAAGGTACTTTCGGATATGACCTTTAAGGAAATAGCGGAAGTCATGCAGATGCCGATGGGGACAGTCACGTGGAACTATCAGCAGGCATTAAAAATCTTAAGGAGGTTCGGATATGAGTAAGAATTTTGAAATTGAATATAAAAAATATGCCGATTCAGCTGTTCCGGATCTCTGGTCAAGGATCGAAGCCGGCGTAGATGCTTATGAAGAAAGCATCAAGGATGCCAAGGCAGGATCCGAAGAGACAAAGACAGGTAAGATCGTTAATATAGAAGACTACGGTAAAAAAACAGTACCTGAAACAAAAACTGAAAATGAAGTCAGATATGAAACCGGTTCAAACCACGTTACTGATAAGAAAAGTAAAAGAGTAAGAAATTATAAACCGTATTTTGGTGCTCTGGCAGCAGCAGCCTGTATGTTCCTTGTGGTGGTCGTTATGAAGAATGTATTAAGTTCTTCCAATTCCATGACAAGTGCCGAGAGCGCTGCCGCACCTGCGTCCATGGATTCAGCGCCTGCACAAATGGAAGAAGCGGCAGAGCCCATCGCGGAGGCGGCTGCCGGGGCTTCGGATACAGCGGGTACGTATGAAGAGGATGCGGAAGAAGCATACGAAGAAGCTTCCGAATATTCTGCCGATGCATCCGCCGATGAGGGTTATTCATATGAAACAGCCGATGAGAGCCCTGCATATGAGGCTTCGGAGACAAGCCCCGCTCATGAAGAGGAGGAAGCAGCTCCCATGGAAGAAGCCCCGATGGCGGAAGGGGCAGCCACTTATGGCCCGGATGCCCTTGATGCGGAAGTTAACGGCTCCAATACTTTTGCTGTCCAGAGCACAAAAGAGGGAAGCAATAAAAGGAAGGCTGAAGATAGGAAGCTTAATTCAGATGAGGATGAAATAAAGCTTGTTTGTGAACCGGCAGACCTGACAGACATTAAGGAAGAGGGAACATTCAAGGCCAAAGTCACAGATCCGTTAGAGTCAGGGGTAAAAAAAGGTGATGAGATCACGGTTAATCTTAAAGAAGAAGGTTTCGAATCATTGTTTAATGCCCTTACAGACAGTAAAAGCCCCGAACTCACGCTTATCTTACGGCCGGAAGATGACGGAACCTATACACTTGTATCGGCAGAAATAAAAAAATAAGATTTTTTTCAAAAAGTCCATAAAATTAATATCCTCCCTTCGTATCTATATCAGAAGCGCTTACTAAGGTAACTGAAAATGCTGATGATAAAGATATAGGGAGGATTTATTATGAAGAAAATGTATGTTAAGAGATTACTGGCAGGGTTAACGGTTATGTCACTTCTTTCGGGA
>DPZM01000147.1:0-1349 GCA_003535955.1 Lachnospiraceae bacterium
TCCTCAATAAGCTCGTCATCATTTGAATAACTGTAAACGGCGGGGGCCGCATCCGCTGAAAGACTGCTTATGATGTAGCTATCATCCCTTGCATGATCATGCGTCAGGTTATACTTTGCGATGTGGTAATCAGGCCTTGCAAGGGCAAAGACCGCCCAGGTTATGGTGAGTACCATGAGGCTGTACCTGTAAAAGGGCATGCCCGGGAAATATATGTATACACAGGTGCCTGCCATGGCAAGTCCTATAACAACCAGTGCCCATAAAACGTACAGCCGCAGGAAGGTAAGCCCGTATGCTCCGATATATAGCATCATCCTGTATGCGGATGAAAAGATCATGATAAAGGTGCAGGCGGAAATAAGGGTCAGCATGACTTTTAATACGGTGTTTTCCTGTGAATACTTACGACACATAAGGACCAGGATGAGGTTGATGATGCAGACGAAAACCAGCTGGTAGAATCCCTCGTGCACGTATTCGGCGTAGGTGTAGCCTTCCGGCAGTGTTCCGTAGCCCATGAAGAGGTAAATGACCTGTATCGCACAGTATAGGCCGTAAACTATGAGCAGGACAACACTGATGGTGATGGCGGTAAGGGGGCTTTTCGTACGTCTGTCGGGAACCGGAGTATCAAGGAAGCTGCTCCTGTCACTTAACCGGCAGATAAGGGCGTAGGAGATAAAGAAAACACACGTTATCATCACAATTATACCTATAAAGGTGCGAAGGCCCTCAAGATTAAGGTCTATATCGAATATCCTCCCAAGCAGGTTAGAGAATACCGCGTCCGAGGATGCCAGAAGCGGGAGCACTATAAGCAATATCGGGAGTGCGATCACTAGCCCCAGGATAATATAGTGCCATGAAGACACGGGGACGGTTCTGCTGTCTTCATGAGACTGCCGGCTGTTTGTTGTATCGGTGTGTGAAGACAGCAGAACCGTCCCCGTGTCTTCACGCTGCCGCCTTCTTTTTACAAGGTCCTGTATCGGCATGGGAAGATATATGAGCAGCGAGCATATCGTGGAGGCTATCGCAGCCGTGTATCTTGCGGTGTCCCAGGTCGAATCATCGTAAATATTTGTCAGAAAAAGGGTAAAAAAGAGTACAAAAATAAAAGCCCTGTCGAATACAGCCAGATAAATGCTGTCAGTCAGACATATATTGATCGACAATGCCAGTATCGCCGCCGCTGTTAAAACGGAATACTTTTTCATAGTAAGACCTTGTTTTTTCATATAGTATAAGAAAAAGCACAAGGTCCCCACGGCGAAAAAAGGGAAAGTCACTCCGCTGTAATTCTTATAAAGACAGAAGGTGTAAAAGAGGGCATAGATGCCGCAGAA
>DPZM01000147.1:1467-1700 GCA_003535955.1 Lachnospiraceae bacterium
CCGGGCTGGCACTTTAGGATATCGCACAGTGCCTCGATCGTTGACACCTTGATGGCCTTGGCCTTGCCCGTTTTGAGTATCGACATATTTGCGAGTGTGATCCCGACGCGGTTGGATAATTCGGTCACGCTCATTTTTCGTTTTGCCAGCATAACATCTATATTAAATACCAGATGGCCCATTGTTTTCCTCCTTATTGGTCCGATGTCGTATCGGGAACTTACGCCGTATCG
>DPZM01000147.1:1746-4939 GCA_003535955.1 Lachnospiraceae bacterium
GAACTTACGCCGTATCGGGAACTTAAACCGTATCAGAAACTTAAACCGTAAGTTCGTTTTCTTCCTGGATCTCTGCGGCCTTGATCACCAGGTGCGAGACAGCCGCCGCGACCACAGATATCGAAACCCCGAAGAAAACGACTATTATAATGACCAGCATGACGGCCGCAGCGGACATATCCAGTATGAGGAAAATCACATGCGTTATAAATACAAATATCGAATCGGCCATGGCCAGATAGGATACCCACTTAAGATACTTTGCCGTATCATAGGAGAAGGTCTTGTCCTTCCTAATATTGTCGGCCACCTTCCACCCGAGGACCAGCACCCCGTAGCATGGGATGGCGCTTACCCATATGAGGATAAGCCAGGGAAGAACGTTTTTCTCAAGCATTGTATCCTGCTTCACCAGATAGGCGCCGAACCGCGGCATGATCACCGAATAAACGATAAAACCGCATATTCCTACACCTGCTATTACAAATTTGATCCATTTGGCCAGTGCATCCTGTTTCATGATCCTTGCTCCTTTGAATTCTAGTCTGTGACCTTACGAGCATAAGATAGCACTCCGGGGCCGGCATGTCAATAAATATTTATCGAAAAACAATAAATTATTATCAATTTGCGAAGCAAATAAAAGAATAACAAATGTAATAAATGAGCTCCTGACGGGAAAAGTCAAGAGTTTTCATATAAATGACAGCATGGTATAATTCATTCGAAGGAAGTATTTAAGACCACTTAAGACAGGGGCCGGAGAGGATGGATAAAAGCCTTATCTTATCGGTGTTGACATCTTGGCCGAGAGGGATGGGATATCCTATGCATTTCAGTGCAAGTGTTACGATAAACCCATTGGTGTCAAGGCCGTTCAGGAGGTATATGCGGGTCGGGACTACTACGACAGGATGGTTGGTGTGGTGATCACAAACCAGTATTACACGCAGCCTGCGATCGACCGATTGTTACAACCTTGGCAGAACCGCCGTGCATGATGCTTGAAACAGTGTTCTTTGATACGCCTGCGCCTTCTGCTAATTGCCTTTGATTCATTCCCTGTTTGCACATAAGATTTGTGATTTTCTTTATGTCAACATTCATTAGCAACACCTCGCGAGCCAAAATTTTCAAGAAACCGTTGAAAGATAGGGCTGCAAGTGCTATATTGAACATATAAAAAGTGCTACCCGTAAAGCAAGCGGTTAGCCCGAAAATAACTGTTATATCAAATAACCGTCAAGCGTGCAGGCTCAGGCGGTTATTTTCTGTTTATGTCTTTACCAAGGGCATAGCCAATAGCAAAGCAAGTAAGGCATAAAGCCGCTACTGAAATAATATCCATAAGCATAGCCCTCCTTCATGCTGATTCCTTTTCAGGTTTCTATATGAACAGGGCTTATACTCCCTGATGGGAGCTAACCGCCTACCGTTTAGGTAGCACCGCATCCATTGTATCATATCACTGTCAAAAAGTCTTTTTGTTTCTTGGGGAATTTTGCCCCTGATTCCTGAGTGGTCTTTTTTGTCCCCGGAAAATTCGGTGGGGTGAGTTGGTGGGGGTAGGGGCAAGCTTATAGTATTCCATATATGGCTTAAGAAGGAACGCTGGCTCAGAAACCTGACAGTCAAAAGCGCAACCTCGTGACACATCGGAGCTGAACCGATGTGTCAGTTTTGTTCCGAAAATATCCGATACATTTCATCTTCAATAGTTTCATTGAAGAAGGCCTTGCGGTTATATATTGAAATAATATATGCAAAGTCATCATCTGCAAGCTTCCGGCCTCCTTCAGCGTCTGTCAGTGTCAGCAGGAGTATCATGTTAGTGTGGATGATCCCGAGTGCGGTGACCTTGCGGAAGCTGTAGGTTTCATAGGTTCCCAGAAAGTATTGGTACAGATAATAGGACATATATGAATTTAGAAGCGGGAGGAGTTTTTCGTATGTATCAAAAAGATTGCGGGCGGCCGCCAAAAATCCGGCAGGATCACTAAGGTATCGCACGGTCATGGAACGAGCATCATTAAGCAGGGCCAGCAATTCGGGGCCTGACTTTTTTACCCCGAAATTATATATGGCGGTATCGACAAACTCATTAAGTATTTCCACCTTTAGGGGGGAGAGATTTAAGTCTTCATCAAAAGAAGCCTGATACTCATGAAAGGGCGGAAGGTCCCTGTGATCACCGCCTTTTGCATATGCATCCTGTAACTTGCACGCGTAAGAATATATCGCGGAAAGCCAGTGCCGGCATGAACCGGAAGAACCGTCCTCACGAAACATCAAAAAGTCCTGGCGGATCTTAAGGAGTGCCTTAAGATAATTCATATCATCGTTGGTGGTGCAGGGCCTTGTTGCGGGCTCTTCCTCCTCGTCTGCGACAAGGCTTAAATCCCTGATATTCTCAATGAACAAACGGGCCGCGGCAAAGCAAGACAGGTCAAGATACCTCTCTTCAAAATCACCATAATTCCGGTAGAACCTTGGGAAGCTCCTGCAGGCCCAGGGAATAAAGTCATGTCCCTTCTTAAGCTGCAGGCTGCACAGTCCTTCACGGGTATGGAAGGTACACTCGCCGGAACCTAAGTTCATTCTGGTTCTTGTATAGGCACCCGTGGCGGCAAGAAGACGAATACCAAGTAAACCCTTCTCACATTTAAAACGTTCAAGGTCGTCTTCGTCAAGAGGAATGAGCCAGCCCCTGCAGCAGGTCTGCGGACAATCCCCACCCATACATTTAAAGTCATCAAACCATGAGATCTTGTGTATTTTCATACTGTAAAAATCTTCCGGAATCCAAGTTATAACCCGATCCATATTAACGAAATGTACCGGGCAGAAATATCCTGCTTCACTTCTTGCCGATATTAAGTCTGTAGCCGACAACCGAGCCGACTACGCCACCGATGATGTGAGCTGTATTGGAGACATTGTCGGTGATCGTTATCCCTTCTATAATTTGCTGTCCAATATAAAGGACAGCAACCAGAATAAAGGTTAGTGGGATCTCCCCATTCTTGAATCCCGTAAATGAAGCAAGGATGATGAAGGCGAAGACGATCCCGCTCGCTCCGCACATGGCAACCGAAGGAAAGAATATGAAATTGATGAGTGATGTTACTAAGGCAGTTATAATGATTATCCGGCCAAGCATCACGGGGCCGTATTTTTCCTCAAGCATGGGACC
>DPZM01000277.1 GCA_003535955.1 Lachnospiraceae bacterium
GAAAAAGGGTTTCTGGAATAAATAGCATCGGAGATAAGGGATGGATGCATTAAAGAAGACAAGGATATGGACCTATTCCGTTATAGGAGTGTTTTTCATAGCGGCGGTGGTCATTATAATAAATGCATATGCCACAACTTCTGTAAACGACAGCGGAAATGTAACGGAGGTTTCGCAAGCCGAACCTACTATGGCACCGACACCTGTTCCGACCATGACACCGGCCGAGCCGGATGAAAAGGAAGCAGAGGATGACGACGGCCTTGAGGAGGGACAGATGAGAAGCTTCCTGTCGGGACTCCCTGTTGATAAAGCGATGGGAATGAGACGTCCGATAGCCGTGATGCTTAACAACCTTAAGGCCGCTCAGCCAATGTGCTCCATAAGCAGGGCCGATGTTGTATATGAATATGTGGTTGAGGGAGCCATAACAAGACTTATGGCCCTCTTCGAGGACTATGAGGATCTTGATAAGATAGGATCGGTAAGGTCCTGCAGGGAATACTTTGTCTATACCGAGCTTGAATTCGATGCGATCTATTGCCATTACGGACAGGCCAGCTATGCAGTTGATCTATTAAACAGCGATTATGTTGATAATCTGAACGGCCTGGGTAAGGAAGGCGATACTGTCTATTACAGGACGACGGACAGAAAGGCTCCTCACAATGCATACACCGGTGCTGAGGGGATCGATGCCGGTATCGATATGATGGGATACAGGCGCAACCATTACGAAGATTATAAGGGCAAGTTTAAGTTCTGCGATCTTGATAAAGAGGTGACCAATGAGGAAGGAATGAAGATCACCTACATGGCCCCCAATTATAAGATAAACAAGCCCTGGTTTGAATATGATGAGAAGAGGGAGCAGTACGGACGTTTCCAGTATGATGAACCCCAGATAGATGAGCTTACGGGAGAGCAGATATACTTCGATAATGTTATCTTCCAATACAATAAATGGGCCCAGCTTGATGAGAAAGATTATCTTGCTTTTGACTGCCATTCGGGCGGAGTGATCCAGTATTTTACCCATGGCAGGATGGTTCCCGGTATCTGGCTAAGGGACATAAAGCAGGCCCATAACGGCAACGTTGATATGTGTCCCATCCGTTATTACGATCTTGAAGGCAATGAGCTTGAGATAAACAACGGTAAGACATTTATCTGTGTGATCCAGGATACCGATATACAAAATGTTACCATAAGGGAATAGAATTTGTATTTTTTCTTTATATAAGGTAAAATGATAAATGTTCAGAACAGTGGGACGGAGCCTGTTCTGAATATTTATGACAAGGAGAAGGAAAATGCAGGATTTAGGCAGCACACAGCACTTCAGTGTACAGGTTGAACCGGAAACAGGGGTAAAGGTTGTTTTATCATCCGTATTTGAAGCCCTCAATGAGAAGGGTTATAACCCGGTCAACCAGATCGTGGGTTACATTATGTCGGGTGATCCTACCTATATAACCAGCCATAATAACGCCAGAAGCCTTATTATGAAGGTTGAGCGGGATGAATTGGTAGAGGAACTGCTTACCCAGTACATCAAGAATAACGGCTGGCTGTAATATGAGGATACTCGGACTTGATTACGGGACAAAAACTGTGGGGGTAGCCATGAGCGATCCCCTGCTTCTTACTGCCCAGGGAATCGAGATAATAAGGCGTGATCACGAGAATAAACTGAGAAGGACGTACGCAAGGATTGAGGAACTTATAAGGGAGAACGGAGTTGAGAAGATAGTTCTCGGATATCCCAGGAACATGGACGATACCGAAGGGGAACGCTGCGTAAGGACAAAAGAATTTATGGAAGGCCTTGAGCGAAGGACCGGATTACCCGTTATACTGTGGGATGAGAGGCTTACGACCGTTGCTGCCGATGAGATCATGACAGAAGCCGGTCTCACCGGGAAGGAACGGAAGAAACACGTTGATAAGATAGCGGCGGTCATTATTTTACAGGAGTATCTTGAAAATAACAGATAATATGGAAGACAGCAAACAGACAGCAAAACCCGAAAAAATAATTTTTGAAACCGAAGAAGGTCCTTCGGAATGGTATGTACTTGACGAGACAAGGATAAACGGATGCAATTATATCCTTGTTGCGGATAAGGTGACGGGAGATGCGGAGTGCATGATCCTCAAGGACACTGCACCTGCAGAATCAAAAGAAAGCATTTATGAAGAGATAGAGGACGATAACGAATTGGACATTGTTGCCGGTATGTTTGAGGAATCGCTGGGCGATGTTGAGATAACCGGCTGAGAAAATGAACCGAGGAACCGTCCCCCCGGTTCATATAGGAGATAGAGATTTGGCAAGAAAAAGAAGCGGCGGTAAGCCGCTCAAAATAATACCCCTTGGGGGTCTTGGGCAGATAGGAATGAACATTACTGCCTTTGAATACGGTAATTCGATAGTAGTTGTGGATTGCGGTCTGGCCTTTCCCGAAGATGATATGCTGGGAATAGATCTCGTGATCCCCGATATAACATATCTTTTGGATAACGCTGACAAGGTGGAAGCCTTCGTCATCACACATGGTCATGAGGACCACATCGGTTCACTGCCCTATGTTTTAAAACAGCTTAATGTTCCGGTATATGCTACCAGGCTTACCTTGGCACTTATCGACGGTAAGTTAAGGGAGCACGGTATCCTCGATATGGTGGACAGGAGGGTGGTAAAGGCAGGAGATGTGCTTAATTTAGGTGCCTTTAAGATCGAGTTTATAAGAACCAACCATTCGATAGCCGATGCATGCGCCCTGGCCATAACCTCACCTGTGGGAACAATAGTGCATACGGGTGACTTTAAGGTTGACTATACACCGGTCTTTGGTGACCCCATAGACCTTCAGCGATTTGGTGAACTGGGCAGGAAGGGTGTACTTGCCCTTATGTGTGATTCAACCAATGCGGAGAGGCCCGGCTTTACCAATTCCGAGAAGACGGTCGGTAAGACCATAGATGCCCTGTTCACGGAACATGAGGATTCGAGGATCATAGTATCCACCTTTGCGAGCAACGTTGACAGGGTCCAGCAGATAATAGACGCGGCTTACAGGCACGGCCGCAAGGTTGTTGTGGAAGGCCGCAGCATGGTCAATGTGATCCAGGCTGCAACGGAACTGGGATATATCAATGTACATGAGAATACTCTTATTGATATAGAAGACCTTAAGAACTATCCTGACAGGAAGACGGTCATAATCACAACCGGTTCACAGGGCGAGACGATGGCAGCCCTTAACAGGATAGCGACCAGCAACCACAAGGTGCTCCAGATCAAACCGGGTGATACGGTGATCTTCTCGTCAAACCCCATACCCGGCAACGAGAAGGCTGTTTCCAAGCTTATTAACGAGCTGAGCATCAAGGGAGCGGATGTTGTCTTCCAGGATGCCCATGTTTCGGGACATGCCTGCCAGGAGGAGATAAAGCTTATATATACCCTGGTAAAGCCAAGGTTCGCGATACCGGTCCATGGTGAATACAGGCATCTTAAGGCCCAGGCGGGGATCGCAAGGGAGCTTGGTATTCCGAAGGAGAATATCTTCATCCTTACGACCGGCCAGGTGTTATCGATCAATAAGCTGGGAGCCAGGGTTACGGATGAGGTACAGACGGGAGCTGTCTTTGTTGACGGTCTGGGTGTCGGTGATGTGGGAAATGTAGTAATACGTGACAGACAGACACTGGCCGAAGACGGTATTATCATGGCCGTACTGACTCTTGAGAAGGGAACCAACACGGTTCTTGCAGGCCCTGATATAGTCACCAGGGGATTCATATATGTTAAGGAATCCGATGAGATAATGGATGAAGCAAGGGATGTGTTGAATAAGGCTCTTGATAAGATACATGATAGGAACATTACGGACTGGGGCAGGATGAAGAGCATAATGAGGGATGCCCTCTCAAGCTATGTGTGGAAGAAGATGAAGCGACGTCCCATGATACTTACCGTGATCCAGGAGGTAGATTATTAACCATATGTTCGGCAATGAGTTTGAAGAAGCATTTGAGGGGTTTCTTGACAGGGTAAAGAACACGGATGAGTTCATGAACTACAAGGCGACCTTCAATGTCATAAAGGATGATGAGGGTGCCATGGGTTGCGTTGACAGTATCCGTGAGCTTAACATGCGGGTCATGGATATGGATGAGGATGAGTACGAGAGGGAATCGGAGGCCATAGCATCAAGGATGGAGGAATTGTGTTCGGATTCGAGAGTGAGTGACTTTATCCTGGCAGAGGTTGAGTTCTCTAAGTTGTATCAGTATATAACGGATGGTATAGTTGCGGCATTGGATGAATGAGCGGGTATATACGGGTTTAAGTTATGAGAATAAAGATAATTGATGTTACGGTAAGCTTTATAGGAACTGTGATACGGGCGGTTGTGCTGATCGCCTGTGTTATTCTGGTCATAAACATAGGGAAGAAGGCTTATGACTTTGGATTCAGGATATTTACCGAAGGTCCGGTAGCCGAGGCTCCGGGACGTGATATCATCATGTCTGTCGAAAAGGGCGAGGGACTTAAAGATATCGCGGAGAAGCTTGCGGAGAAGGGTATAACAAGCGACTGGGCCCTCTTCTTTATTCAGGCCAAGCTGTCAGAACACAAGGGAAGTATAGACCCGGGGACTTACACACTTAATAATTCCATGACTACGGATGAGATAATGGCAGTACTCACTAAAGCCGAGACAGAGGGTGAAGAAGACGGTGATGATACCCTTCCTCCGGATATCCGGCAGGAAATGGAAGTACCGATCGATCCGGGAGCTCCCGTGGAAGCAGGCTCGGACCTTGTTGACGGCGATCTGGAAGAAGGCGAGACTCCTTACGAGGGCGAGGATGGAAGCATAGAGATAGAGAATACGACAGAAGGTGAGGATGAAAGTCCCAATATAGATATCCAGGTGGGTGAGTGATTTGATAGAGGATCCCAGAATACAGGCTTATATAGAATCACTCGGAAGAGGCAACGGTGAATTTCTCGATGATCTGGAAGCCGTGTGCATAAGGGATTCGATCCCGATAATAAGGCCTTCCATGCAGTCGATCCTTAAGGTGCTTATAGGTATCAAGTCACCGGGATCCATATTGGAAGTGGGAACCGCAACGGGTTTTTCCGCAATTCTTATGGCATCATGTACGTCCGATGAGAGCAGGATAACAACAATAGAGAAATATGAAAAGCGGATCCCGGAGGCAAGGAAGAATATTGCGGAGTCGGGATATAAGGAAAAGATAGAGCTTTTAGAGGGCGATGCGGCCCTGGTCCTTAAGGATCTTGTATCCTTGGGACTTAAGTATGATATGATCTTTATGGATGCGGCAAAGGGCCAGTATCTGAATTTTCTGGAAGATACCCTCGACCTTCTTGAAACCGGCGGAATACTTGTTTCCGACAATGTGCTTCAGGAAGGGGATATCATACAGTCAAGATTTGCAGTCACAAGAAGGAACAGGACCATTCATTCGAGGATGAGGGAATACCTTTACAGGCTTACTCATGATGACAGGCTGGAAACAACGGTCCTGCCCGTGGGAGACGGTGTGACCGTAAGCATCAGAAAGAGCTTATGAGATCCCAAGGTATAAAGAACAGTATATGAACAGGTTAAAAAAGCCCGAACTTCTTGTCCCGGCAAGCAGTGAGGAAGTATTAAAAACAGCAGTTATCTTTGGCGCCGATGCGGTTTATATAGGCGGAGAGGCCTTCGGACTTAGGGCCAAGGCCAAGAACTTCACGCTTGAAGAGATGAAGCGGTCGATTGATTTTGCGCATGCACATGGTGTGAAGGTTCATGTGACGGCCAATATACTTGCACATAATTACGACCTTAAGGGAGCAAGGGAATACTTCGGGGAACTTAAGGAAATAGGTCCCGATGCCCTTATAATCGCCGATCCGGGAATGTTCACGATCGCTAAGGAAGTATGCCCCGGGATTGATATACATATAAGTACCCAGGCCAACAATACCAATTATCTTACCTATGATTTCTGGTATAAGCAGGGGGCTAAGCGGGTGGTTTCCGCAAGGGAGTTATCCCTTAAGGAGATAAAGGAAATAAGGGACCATATCCCTGAAGATATGGAGATCGAGAGCTTTATCCACGGGGCCATGTGCATTTCCTATTCCGGAAGGTGTTTATTGTCAAGCTTTCTTACCGGAAGGGATGCCAACATGGGAGCATGTACCCACCCGTGCAGGTGGAAATACTACCTGATGGAGGAGACAAGACCAGGTGAATACATGCCGGTGTTTGAGAATGAACGGGGTACATATATCTTCAATTCCAAGGATCTGTGCATGATCGAACACATCCCCGAGATGATAGATGCGGGTATTGACTCATTTAAGATAGAAGGCCGCATGAAGACGGCACTTTATGTTGCAACGGTATCAAGGACCTATCGTAAGGCTATTGATGACTACCTTGAATCGGAGTCAAAATACAGGGCCAATATGGACTGGTACCGTGAGCAGATAGCCCGGTGCACCTACAGGCAGTTTACCACGGGATTTTATTTCGGTAAGCCCGATGAGACCACTCAGATATACGATAATTCCACATATGTAAGGGATGCCGTGTATCTGGGAATGATCGAAGAGGTTTCGGATGACGGAAGGGCAGTCATTGAGCAGAAGAACAAGTTCTGCGTCGGGGACGTGATTGAGATAATGAAGCCCGACGGCAGGAATATCCCCGTAAAGGTCACGGGAATAAGGGATGAGGAGGGCAATCCGATGGAGTCAGCCCCGCATTCGAAACAGAAGCTTTTTGTAAGCTTAGATCCGCTCGATTGCGAAAGATATGATATTTTACGATGTGAGAACAGGAACTGATTGGATATATTTGGGATGAAAATATGAAGTTATTGACGATCGTGGTACCCTGTTATAATGAAGAACCGGCACTTCCTCTTTTTTATGAGGAGATGAGTAAGACCATGGAGTCCTTTAAGGAAGTCGATAAGGACCTTGGGTTTGAACTCCTCTTTATCGATGACGGATCGAAGGATGGTACCTTATCTGTAATAAAGGATCTTGCAGGGAAAGATGAGAGGGTTCATTTTGTGTCCTTTTCCCGTAACTTCGGAAAGGAATCGGGAATATATGCCGGGCTGGAGAATTCGCATGGGGATTACGTTGTTATTATGGATGCGGATTTACAGGATCCTCCGTCACTTTTACCGGATATGTACAGGGCCGTGACAGAGGAAGGATATGATTCTGCGGCAACAAGAAGGGTAACAAGGCAGGGAGAGCCCCCGATAAGGTCATTCTTTGCCAGGCAGTTCTATAAGATAATGAATAAGGTTACAGACCTTGAGATAATGGATGGAGCCAGGGACTACAGGATAATGACAAGGACCATGGTCGATGCGGTTCTTGATATGAAGGAATACAACAGGTTTACAAAGGGGATATACAGCTGGGTCGGTTTTAAGACCAAATGGTTTGATTATGAAAACAGGGAACGGGTGGCAGGCGAGACCAAGTGGAACTTCTGGAAGCTGTTTCTGTATTCGATTGAAGGGTTTGTAGGTTTTACCACGGCACCCCTTACATTTGCGGCTCTTATAGGCCTTCTCTTTACATTCCTGGCATTTGTCATGATCATATTCATAATCATAAGGACGCTCATTTTCGGCGACCCTACAAGCGGCTGGCCGTCCATGATATGTATAATCGTCTTTCTGGGTGGAGTCCAGCTCTTCTGTATAGGAGTGGTTGGCCAATATCTGGCCAAGACATACCTTGAAACAAAGGGAAGACCCATTTATATAGCAAGGGAGAAGAAGTAGTTAATGAAGCTGATAATACAGATACCCTGTCTTAATGAAGCCGAGACGCTTAAGATAGCACTTGACGACCTGCCTAAGCACATAGATGGGATAGACAAAATAGAATATCTGATAATAAATGACGGCAGTGTCGACAATACCGTCGAGGTGGCGAAGGAATGGGGAGTTCACTATGTTGTGAGCTTTATCAAAAACAAGGGACTTGCCAAGGGCTTTATGGCCGGTATTGATGCATGCTTAAGAAACGGAGCGGATATAATAGTCAATACCGATGCTGACAACCAGTACTGCGGAGCGGATATAGAGAAGCTTGTGCGCCCCATCATCGAGAAAAAGGCAGATATAGTCATAGGTGAGAGGCCGATTGATGATACCGAGCATTTTTCACCACTTAAGAAGAAGCTGCAGCACTTCGGGAGCTATGTTGTACGTGTTGCAAGTAAGACTGATATACCGGATGCACCCAGCGGATTCAGGGCTTTCTCAAGGGAAGCAGCGATGCATCTTAATGTAATGAACAATTACACATATACTCTTGAGACCATAGTCCAGGCAGGAAGGACATCCATGGCAATCACTTCGGTTCCCGTAAGGACCAACGGGGAGCTTCGCAAGTCAAGGCTATTTTCCTCAATGTTCGGATATGTTAAGAGATCAATGCTTACCATAGTTCGTGCTTTCATGATGTACAGGGCTCTTACCTTTTTCTCAATAGTAGGGCTTGTTCCTTTTACGATCGGATTTGCACTGGCGATAAGGTTCCTTATTTTCTTTTTCAGCGGTTCCGGCAACGGACACATTCAATCACTGGTTTTCTCATCGACGCTTATGATGCTTGGTTTTATGACATTTATCGTAGGACTTCAGGCCGACTGTATCGCCAATAACCGCAAACTCCTTGAAGACATACAGTATCGTATAAGAAGGCTGGATTACAGAGAAGATGAGCGCGAGAGAGAAGAAGCGGATAAAGAGACCGGAAAGAAAACAGAAGCCGGAGATATTGAAGAAACAACAAGAACATAAAATAAAGGAATGAATCATAAGGATGGCAGCAGGAAGATGGGTCCTTATAGGTCCCGTATATCCCTTTAAAGGCGGAATATCACATTATACAGGTCTTATGTATCGTGCCCTCAGTAAGGAGCATGATGTTACCATGATATCCTATAAGATGCAGTATCCCAAAATCCTCTTTAAAAAGGAACAGAGGGATTACGCCAACGATACCTTTAAGGTTGAAGGAACGGGTTTTCTGATAAATACAGCCAACCCTTTTAATATTCTTAAAATAGCTGGTGATATTATAAGGATGGATCCCGACAAGGTCATAATACAGTGGTGGCATCCTTATTTCGCACCCTGCTACAGGATTCTGACGGGAAAGCTTAAAAGGGCAGGGATAGAGATAACCTATATCTGCCATAATGTTTTCCCCCATGAGCGCTTTCCCATGGATAAAAAGCTGACAAAGATGGCTTTGAAGAAGGGGGATAAGTTCATCCTGCATGCACAGGGAGAGGTTAATGACCTTCTTTCCATAAAGCCCGATGCAAGCTATAAGGTTCAGGTACATCCTACGTATTCGGCCTTCAATTTCGAAAACATGGATACAGGGACCGCAAGGAAGAAGCTGTCACTGGATCCTGATGAGAGGATAATGCTCTTTTTCGGCTTCGTAAGAGAGTATAAGGGACTTAAGCATCTTATAAATGCTGTTGATATCCTTAAGAAGAAATATTTCAAGGAAGAAGGATCGATGCCCAAGCTCTATATTGTGGGTGATTTTGACGGAAATAAGGATGAGTACCTTGCAAGGATAGAAGAGCTTAAAATAACTAACGATATTGTAATTGCGGACGGATATGTGCCCGATAAGGAAGTGGAGAAATACTTTTCGGCTGCAGACCTGGTCGTCCTTCCGTATGAGTCAGCTACCCAGAGCGGAATAGTCCAGATAGCCTACGGATTTGAGAAGCCGGTCATAGTCACAAGAGTCGGAGGGCTGCCGGAGGTTGTGGAAGATGGAGTAACGGGCGTTATTGTAGAACCTTTTGACGATGATGCTCTTGCTGAAGCAATATTTGATTATTTTAACGATGATAAGAAGGAAGAATATGTACGCGGGATAAAGGAGAGGGCATACAGGTTCTCCTGGGACCGGATGGCGGAAGCCCTTGAGTAGGGGACGCATGACCACCTTTTCTTGCGAACATTACCATTGTGTTGTAATATTCATAAGGGGTAGGTAATTTGTTTTATTTGGATATACACTGTCATATACTGCCCGGAGTCGATGACGGGTCAAAGAACATGGAGCTGTCTCTCAAGATGCTTGACTATGCCTATAACGAGGGCATAAGGGCTCATATACTTACACCCCATTACCACGGAGGGTATGTGGAGACCGACAGATCGGTGATAGACAGTACTTTCAGGGAGCTTCAGGCACGCCTTCACGGGATACATCCCGACATGCAGCTCTTTATAGGTCATGAGATATACTATTACCACAGTGTACCCGAGTGGATCGAGGAAGGCAGAGTCCATACACTTGCCGATTCGGCTTATGTTCTTCTGGAGTTTTCGACGGGTGTTGAGAAGAGGGAACTTCTTGAGGCTGTAAAGAACCTGTGCGGACACGGTTATTATCCCGTACTGGCGCATGTGGAGAGATATGACTGTCTGGTCAGGGATCCTTCATATGTAGGAGAGCTTGTCGATAACGGAGCCTATATCCAGATCAATTCAAGAACCGTAACGGGCGAAGGCGGACTGAGGATAAGACATTTCATAAAAAAGATCCTTCGTGAGGAATGGGTCCACTTTATCGGAACGGATGCGCACAGTTTAGGCAGCAGGAAGCCTGAGATGGCTGAATGCGCGGAATATATCATGAAGAAATGCTCTGAGGAATACGCGGCTGATATCCTATACAGGAATGCTATAAGCATTGTAAACAATCAGCCTCTTTGATAAAGGAGATTTTTGGTACAGTATGGAAACCGGTAACAAAATGCAATCCGAAACAATAGAGATAGATCTTGTCGAGCTTATCGGCGTCCTTATGAGCCGGCTGTGGATGATCATCATATTCGGTTCGATGGCGGGAATAATCACCTTTCTTATGTGTGTATATGTTCTTGAGCCCAAATATGAGTCTACGACCAAGATGTATATCATTAACAGACAGAGCAATGAAACCCTGACATATTCCGACCTGCAGACCGGTACCCAGCTTACCAAGGACTACCAGGAGCTTGTCACCAGCAGGCCGGTTCTTGAGGAGGTAAGGGCTGAGCTGTCCCTTGATCTTGACAACAAGGAGCTTAAGAACAAGATAAGCGTTGATGTTCCGACGGATACACGAATCGTTACAATAACCGTTGAGGATTCAAGTCCCGAAATGGCGCAGGCGATAGCAGATGCCATAAGGAATTCGGCATCCGCCCACATATCCGCGGTTATGAATACGGAGGCTGTTAATGTGGTTGAGGAAGCCAACCTTCCGGAGGAGCCCGCATCACCTAAGATCGTAAAGGATACGGTTATCGGCGGAGCTTTCGGAGCCTTTGTTGCGATAGTTATAATCATCCTTATATATATCATGGATGATACGATAAAGAATCCCGATGATATAGAACATTATCTGAAGGTTAGCGTGCTCGGTTCCATTCCCTATGTAGATGAGAAAGCGGGGGAGAACGAGAAAAAGAGTAAACGCAGGAAGAAAAAACACAGGTCTTCCGAATATGGCAGCAAGACGGCTACGACGCCGGTTGATATGTCTTTACTAAGTCCGGGAACGGAGGTATCAAAGGATGGATACTAAGGTCATTACCATTAACAGAAAAACCAAGCTTGATTTTCAGACAAACGAAGCTTATAAATCCTTAAGAACTAATATGGAGTTCTGCGGGAATAACGTTAAGATAATTGCCATAACCAGCTGTGTACCCAATGAAGGAAAATCATCGGTTTCCTTCAACCTGGCCATATCCATGGCCGAGGCCGGTAAGCATGTTCTCTTTATTGACGGTGACATGAGAAAGTCGGTTATCCTGGGACGTTATCAGATCCAGAAGATATCATCGGGCCTGTCCCACTTCCTTGCCGGAAGACGTGACATACAGGATGTGATATATTCAACCAATATTAAGGGCCTTCACATCATACCGACTGGTCCTGTTCCGCCCAATCCCTCGGAGCTTCTGGGAACCGCGAGGTTTAAGCTTGTACTCTCCAAATTCAGGGATATATATGATTATGTAATAATAGATACACCTCCCCTTGGAAGCGTTATCGATTCCGCGATCATAGCCCAGAACTGTGACGGGGTGGCGCTTGTGATGGAGGCAAGGGCAATAAGCAGGAAGTTTGCCGAGAAGGTCGTAGACCAGATCAGGAAGACAGGATGTCCCATACTGGGAGTAATCCTCAATAAGGTGGAGATCGGCGGTAAGATCGGCAAGTACTATGGCAAATATTACGGAAGATATTACGGCAAGTATTACGGCAAGTACTATGGTGAATACTATGGTAAGAGTAATTAGCAGGGAGATACATGGCAGACAATCAACTGTTAAATGAAATAGGCGATGAGATAAAGGATGCCCTTAAGGTGGGCCTTACTAAGGGTGACTTTTCGGCCCTTAATGAGGCTATTCTCGGTTCTGTAAACAAGGTAATCGACGAAGCGACAGACCAGCTGGAGAAAAGTACGGGCTATTACGGCGGACCCGTAAACGTATCAACTCATAAGTATTCGACTTATTCAAACGGCGCCGCGACAAGGGCCAAGCAGAAGCAGCTTGAGAAGGAACGGGAAGAGAGGCTTAAGAGAGACCGGGAACGCATACGGAAGGAGCGCCAAAAGGCGGAAGAGAAAAGGGCTGACCGTGCCAGGGCAAGGCGTGAGGAAGCGGTCCTTCGAAGGAAGATGAGCTCTCCCAATGCGATCATCTTAAACGGTAAGCTTCTGCCCACCAGGTTTAAGGCAATAGGCGAAACGGGAAATGTATTGTCCATAGTTTTCGGATGTGTGGGAGTTGCCTTGTTCGGTATGCTCACCTTTGCCTTTGGGCTTATTCTGGGAGATGACCCGGGGAATGCGGTTCCTTTTTCCCTGTTTTCTCTACTGACTGTCCTTTCCGGATTTTTTATAGGCTTCGGTGTTTCTGCAAGGAGTACACTTGAAAGGGCCAAAAAATATGCCCGCATCTGCGGGGAGAAGATGTATGCAAGGATAAGCCAGCTTGCATCGGCATCCGGCCTTTCAGAGTCGGGTGTCAGGAGAGATATAAAGAAGATGCTGAAAAAGGGCTTCTTTCCCGAGGGATATATGGATGAAGAGGGGACAACCCTTATGCTGTCGGATTCCGTGTATAAGGATTACATGTCCATGAAGGACTCTCAGAAGGCACATGAAGAAGAGGAACTTACAAGAGAGGCCAAGTCGGAACTTGACCAGATGGTCGAGGAGGGTATGGCGGCTGTCGATAAGCTCCATAAGCTGAATGACGATATACCGGGCGAAGTAATAAGCCGGAAGCTGTACGTGCTTGAGGACCTTCTTAAGCAGATGTTTTCCCGTGTCAGGGAACATCCCGAGCAGATGAACAGGATGCACAAGCTCATGGATTATTATCTGCCGACAATGCTTAAGCTTGTTGAGGCTTATGCCGAATACGATAAGGTATCGGTTCCCGGACCGGAGATACTCCAGGCAAAGTCAGAGATCGAAAATACACTTGATACGATAAACGAAGCATTTACACAGCTTCTTAATAACCTCTTCCAGGATTCGGTATGGGATGTAACGAGCGATGCCAAGGTGCTTACGACCATGCTGACCCAGGAAGGGCTGGCACAGGAAGCGGCATTAAAAACACAGTAAAGGGAGGATCAAAATGGACACAAACATTAACGGACAGGCAGGAGAAGGAATGGCGGCAGCCGCACAGGAAATACCTCAGGCAACCCTGTATGAATCACCCTTCGCTCCCCTTGAAGAGGAGAAGAAGGAGAATCCTGTACCGATGGATTTCGGAACGGAACTTGGTGACATAAAAACCAAAAACGATCTTAGCGAGGAAGAGCGTAAGATCGTGGATTCCTATGTTTCGCAGATAGATCTTAACAACAGCCAGCTTGTGATCCAGTACGGTGCGGGTGCCCAGAAGAAGATAGCTGATTTTTCGGAGGGAGCGCTTAACAATGTCCGCACAAAGGATATGGGCGAGATAGGCGACCTGCTGACCGGTCTTGTCGGTGAACTTAAGGGCTTTTCGGTAGGCGAAGAAGAGAAGAAGGGACTCCTCGGGCTCTTTAAGAGGGGCCAGGAGAAGGCCAATACCCTTCTTGCAAGATATGATAAGGCTGAAGCCAATGTAAACAAGGTTGTCAAGGCAATGGAAGGACATCAGGTGACTCTGCTTAAGGATATAGCCATGCTCGATAAGATGTATGAGACCAACCTGACCTATTATAAGAACCTTACCCTCTATATCATGGCCGGCAAGGAGAAGCTGGCTATAGCAAAGTCACAGGAACTGCCCAAGCTTCTTAAGAAGGCGGAAGAATCGGGGCTTCCCGAGGATTCGCAGGCTGCTTCCGATTACGCATCAATGATAGAGAGATTCGAGAAGAAGATATACGATCTTGAGCTTACAAGGAACATCTCAATGCAGATGGCTCCCCAGATCCGCCTCATCCAGAACAATGATACGATGATGTCGGAGAAGATACAGTCCACACTGGTTAATACCATTCCTCTTTGGAAGAGCCAGATGGTGATCGCCGTCGGCTTATCCCATTCAACCGAAGCTGCCAAGGCCCAGAGGGAGGTTACCGACATGACCAATGAGCTCCTTAAGAAGAATGCCGAGGCCCTTAAGGTAGCGACCATTGAATCGGCCAAGGAATCGGAGAGGGGCATCGTCGATATCGAGACACTGACCCACACCAATCAGACCCTTATCGATACACTTAATGAAGTGGTTCAGATACAGGCTGACGGAAGGGCTAAGCGGGCAGAGGCCGAGAAGGAATTGTCAAGGATCGAAACGGAGATGCATACCAAGCTTATAGAATTAAGCAAGGCGACAGGACAACAGAACTGATCAGGATAAAAGAAGTGAGCGGAATGCTCACTTCTTTTCTTCTACATATTTTGTTATATCACCCTTTTCCTTGAGAGCCCGCTTTATGGGCCCCTTCATCAGTGAGTTGATATTGCCGGCTACTTCGATAAGGTGGTCAAGCCGGTCGAATTCGAAGTTTTCGACATATATATCCGCAAGGGGAAGGTAGGATGATTTGAGATCTGTCTTACATTCTACCGCAAATTCCAGAACCTTTCGGGCTTCTGCCTTAAGATTTCTTTCTATAAGGTGGTTGCCCCAGGAGTCGAGTGACTTTACCAGGTGTGTATAGTTCTGATCGTACTCTGAGAGGAGCGGCAGATTGGGTGCTCCGTAGGTAAGCTTAAGATCCGTGTTCGATATACCCGTAAAGTTTACGATCTTTTTATCCCTAAGAGAAAGTACGGCAGCCTCGTCTTTTGCAAGTATCTCGTCTTTGCCACCCGTTTCTTCGTCAACGTTTTCCGCGCCGGATTGCGTAAAGGGAAGAGAATCAAAAGGGATATCGATGTATTCAAGTTCATCAAGGCTCTTCCTGCGGACGGAATTAGCCTGACGCTCTTCTTCAAGCCTTTTGTCGTCGCCTGTGTTGAACCTGGCAGTGGTGATCTTCATATAGACCATTATACACAGAAAACTGATGACTATGGTTGTAAAAATAGGTGATATCATATATAATATTCCTTTAAAGGTGCAGGTTAACAGCCGGTATTTAGAAGGAGCGGAATCCATGAATTTCTATAATAAAAAGTCAAGAAAGATAATGTCGAGCATCATTATAATAATACTTGTTCTTGCGATGATCGTACCGACATTGGCTTATCTTATACAGTAGTTCTCATAAGAGGTAAGAAATACTTCTTACATTATAACACAGTATAGGTTGATTTGCAGAATCGAGGAATGAAAGTGGGAAGGAAGTTTATGCTGCGCACGGCGATCCTGTGCGTGACAGGTATTGTAATATCGTCGATGAACCCGGTGGGACTATACGCATCGGATGTAATTCAGTTTGTTGATGAGAAGCCGCAGGAGACCGGGATCGAGATAACCAAGGATAAACCGGTTGAGACGGAAGAAGATATATCAATAAATCTGACTGCGCCCGGGACCGTTGATGTGGAAGAGGATGAGATCCTTGAAAACGCCAGCTCGCTGACAACGGAAATTAATGTGGAAGTGCCCCAGTCGATCCATATCGATCCCAACGTTACCATAAACAGGGGTGTTTACGCGGATGATGTGGACCTTTCGGGCCTTACTTACAAGGAAGCAAGGAATAAGATAGAAGATTATGTATCTTCATTAAGAAACAAGCAGGTTGCGATGACTTCCATAAAGGACAGGGTCACAACCGTATCGGCCGGGGATCTGGGGCTTAAGTGGTCAAACAGTGATATTCTTTTAGAGGCTGTGGGACTGGGCAAGACAGGTAATGTTATAGCAAGGTATAAGGCCAACAAGGATCTTGAGGTTGAGCATAAAGTTTATGATGTTAAGCTGACTGCGGACAAATCGTATGTTAGAAATGTTGTCCAGACGGAATCCGATGCATGCGGAAGTGACGCAAAGGATGCGACCATGACGAGGGAGAACGGTGACTTTGTCTATACCGAAGGTCAGGAAGGATTCGGTATTGATGTTGACAAGTCGGTTGATATCATTATGAACGCCATGGATAACTGGAACAAGGAAGACATGAGCGTAGAGCTGGCTTCGGGTATGATAAAGCCCAAGGGCACAATTGAGGACCTTAAGAAGATACATGACCTTCTCGGCTCATTCCACACCAGTTTTTCGTCATCGGGCAAGGCGAGGTCCGGAAATGTCCGAAACGGCACCAAGCTTATAAACGGCCGCCTGCTTTATCCCGGAGAGCAGTTATCGGTATATGAGACGGTAAGTCCGTTTACCGAGGAGAATGGCTATTTTCTGGCGGGATCATACCTTAACGGCCTTGTAGTTGAGAGTCTGGGTGGCGGAATATGCCAGGTGAGCTCGACTCTTTACAATGCTGTTATAAGGGCGGAACTCCAGGTTGACCAGCGGTCCAACCATTCCATGATAGTCAATTACGTTGATATGTCGGCGGATGCCGCAATTTCGGGTACAGCGAAGGATTTCAAGTTTACAAACAACCTGGCCGATCCCATTTATATAGAAGGATATACAACTGAAGACAAGGAGGTTGTATTTAACATTTACGGGGTTGAGACCCGTCCTTCGAACAGGACCATATCCTTCCAGAGCGTAGAGCTTGAGAGAACCGAGCCGGAAGGTGAGAAGGTGGTTGCCGATCCCGAGCTCCCGGCCGGTAAGGTGTCTGTCCAGTCAGCCCATACAGGATATGTGGGTGAATATTGGAAGATAGTTAAGGTAGACGGAGTCGAAACAGAAAGAGTCAGGATAAACAAGAGTACCTACCGGGCAGTGCCGAAAACGGCATCGGTCGGTACCGCTACAGATAATCCCATGGTTGCCGAGGTCCTGAAGAATGCTATAGCAACCGGTTCAATAGCCGCATGTAAGACTGCTGCCGAGCAGGTGAGCGCCGGAATAGTGGATCCCATGATGCTGATGCCTCAACCGGCGCCTGTACAGGAACAGCCGCCTCAGGAAAATCAGGATCAGGGAGCAGCTCAGGAACAGCCGCCGCAGGAGGAGCATAGCGAAGGCGGTGAAGAGGGAGGAGAAGAATAACAGACCAGATGAAGGCAGGCAAGGTACCGGAAAGTGTATTAAAACGCTCCATAATAAAACAGATAAAGACGAAGAGACCCGAGATACTTATGGGAGCTGCGGTAGGTGAGGACTGTGCCCTTATAGAACTTGCACAAGATGAAGTCTATGTAATGAGCACAGACCCCATAACAGGTACATCGCATGAGATAGGTTCACTGGCAGTCCATGTAACGGCTAACGATATAGCATCTGCGGGCGCCGAGGTAATAGGCGTTATGCTGTCGGTCCTGCTGCCTGAGGGAACCGAGGAGGAAGAGCTTAAGACCATAATGAAGCAGGTTGAAGAAACCTGTCATGAGCTTAATATTCAGACGATCGGCGGCCATACCGAAGTGACAAGGGTGGTGAACCAGCCGGTCATAACCGTCACGGGAGTGGGTAAGGTCAGGAAGGATTCCTATATAACCACGGGAGGAGCTTGCCCGGGCGATGATGTGGTCGTGACCAAATGGATAGGACTTGAGGGTACGTCCATAATCGCCAGGGAGAAGGAGGATAAGCTTAAGGAGAGGTTTTCCGAAAGCTTTATCAGGAAAGCGGCTGATTTTAATAAGTATATTTCGGTCGTTCCGGAAGCGGCGGTAGCTGTTAAACACGGGGTAAGCTCCATGCATGACATTACGGAAGGCGGGATATACGGAGCCCTCTGGGAGGTGGCCGAAGCCTCATCGGCCGGTCTGGATATAGACCTCTTAAGCATTCCCGTAAGACAGGAAACCATAGAAATATGTGAAGTCTTCGGGCTCAGTCCGTATCAGCTTATATCAAGCGGGTCAATGCTCATAACAACCCGGGGCGGG
>DPZM01000209.1 GCA_003535955.1 Lachnospiraceae bacterium
CATAGTTCATCATCTGCTTCATCCGTCGGCTGTCTGTCGGATCGATGCTTTTTGCATTTTTCCTCATCTCCTCGGTTTCCCTAAGGAGGATCAGCCACAGCTCGGACAGGGCCGATCGTGACATTATCTCATATCCGAAGCTCTCGTCCTTAAAATATCCTATTATATCCTCTATAAGAGTCATCATCCGAAGACCCGCCCTGTCCCTTGGCCTGATCGGATAAACATCGAGCGACCTGCACATGGTGAGCGGAGTTACGTACTTTTCTTCGAAAATGCTCCCGTATTCCCCCGTAAGGATCGATCTGTCAAAGAAAAATGTATAACATGCCTTGCTGACCGGGTCATCATCCCATCTTACCGTGTGAAGCATACTGCTGTTAAGAAATGCCGCTTCCCCGCGGTCAAGTACGATCGTCTGCTCAGGGGTCTGAAGGATCATACCGTCAGAAAGAGGGATCGTTATTTCAAAAAAATCATGCCAGTGCCATCTGGCGCTTCCCCCTGTCATCCTCGAAAAATCCGTATATTTGATCACAAACGGAAAATCCTTGCTCGCCGGAATATCTTCTCTGTTGTCTTCGTCTGTCGAAAAGTTGTAGGCTATGATCATATTGTTATATTATTCCTCATAAATACTGAAAAATACGGATTTTAATATGGCTGAATATTTATATTATTTGTCTGTTTACCTACTTATAAACAGGTCCGTATATGATTATAATATAGTCAGAAAGTAAGAAATGCAAGTATTAAGACTTAAATAATAAATTTCAGATGAAGGAGGGATTGATATGTTAAATTATTCAGTAAAACTCGATTCAGTAAAGGACCTTGTAGAACTCAGGAAAATAGCAGAGCGGTTTGATATCAATGGTAAGATCAGCCAGAACGGATTCCACGGGAATTTAAAGTCTGTTTTCACTAACCTTTTCTTTCTGCCCCTTGATGAAGCTGTAGTAGAGATCGATGATTATCGCGATTCACAGGTTGACTACATCTCGCAGGCCTTTAAAAAGCTCTCCGCATGATGAGCATAGTCGGCATTAACGGTAACAGGGGCCGCATGCTTTATCCCTGTCTCACTATAAACTCAAGTTTTTCAAGTTGTTTAATATATACGCTGAGCCTCTCATAGAGAGGCTCGGCGTTTTCTCTGAATTCTTCCCTGACAAGCTGCCCTATTTCATACACGCTTCTCTTTCCGTCGATGCATCTGAATACGAAGCTGCCCATACCCTCAAGCTTAATATGGCTGACCCTGGGCCTTTTGAAGAGCTTTTGGGCTATGGTATTGGTAAAGCCCTTGTTTTCCATATCAACGGTCACCGTACCGTCCTCCGATACGGCCCATGTGAGGCCTGAGGGAACGGAATATACATAATTAAGGAAGTTGTCAGTTTTTTTTTCATCTGTTTTCTTTACGGCAAACCGCCATACTGTTATCGAAACGGCAGCCAGGACGATAATGAACGGGATCTTGCCGGAAACATAGGCAGAATAGTCCGGTACAATGATCTTATCGGCAATACCTGTAACAGCCAGGATCGCAAGAAGCACACCTACGATACCCTCGCCTGCTATAAGGCCCGAACAGAGGAGGACGCCGCTTCCGGCCTCACTGTCGGATGACTTTTTCCTGTCAGTGGAGTATTTGATAAGGCCGCCTATCATTATCGTTGTGGATAATTCAAGGGGGAGGTAGAGGCCGATCGACACCGGAAGGGCGCTTATTCCCAGTATTTCGATGGCTATGGCGATAAATGCCCCGATAAATATAAGTGACCAGGGCAGGTTTCCGTTCATTACGCTCTCGACCAGCATCTTCATCATGGTAGCCTGGGGAGCGGCAAGGGCATTCGTGCCGAATCCGTATGCATTGTTAAGCAGGACCATGACGCCGCCTATCGCGACAGACGCCGCAACACTTCCCAGTATCTCGCCTATCTGCTGCTTCCTGGGAGTTGCTCCGACAATGTATCCAGTCTTTAAGTCCTGGGACATATCGCCGGCCATAGCGGCAGCAATACATATGATGGCACCTATGGCAATGGCTGCCTGCATACCGCCCGGGCCTGTAGAACCGGTGGCCTTAAGGCATATGGTGGCAATAAGGATAGTGGCAATGGTCATGCCCGAAACAGGATTGTTGGAGCATCCGACCAGGCCTACCATGCGGGAACTGACCGCGGAAAAGAAGAAACCGAATACAACTATCATCAGAGCGCCGATGAAAGTCACCGGAATGGCAGGAATAAGCCAGATCGCAAGCATTATAAGAGCAAGTCCTGTGAGTACAACTCTGATATCAAGGTCGATATCGGTGCGTTTGCCGGAAGATGATGAACCTCGCCCGATGCCTTTTATCGCAGCCCTGAAGGTTGAGACGATAAGCGGAAGCGTTTTGATAAGGCTTATAATTCCGGATGCTGCCACGGCACCTGCACCTATGTATTTGATAAATCCCGACCATATCGCTGATGCACCGCCGGTTGCGTACAGTTCGGAGACGGAAACGGTCGCGGGATAGAGGACCAGGTCACTTCCGAAGGTGACTATCGTCGGTATAAGTACAAACCAGCCGATCAGGCCTCCTGCCAGCATATATCCCGCTATCCGCATGCCGCAAATATAACCGATGGAAACAAGAGCGGGATAGATCTCGGCGGAAAATTCGGTCTTGAGTGAATCGATCTTAAAGGTAATGGCTCCCGAGATCGCCATAATGCCGTCAACAAGGAACTTGACAAGTGCGCCGATCCCCATACCGATAAAGACCGGTCTTGCGGAAGAACCGCCTTTTTCACCCGCAAGCAGTACCTCTGCGCATGCTGTTCCTTCGGGATAAGGCAGGGTGCCGTGCTCCTTGACGATCAGTGCGCTCCGCAGGGGCACCATCAGAAAAACCCCGAGTAAACCGCCCAAGAGTGCCATCAGTGTTATCAGTATGAGTGAGGGCATTTCCATTACCCCCTCTTCGGCCCACAGGAAGAGGGCAGGCATAGTGAAAATTGATCCTGCGGCGAGTGATTCTCCCGCAGATCCTATGGTCTGCACCATATTGTTCTCAAGAATGGAATCCCGGTGAAGTATTACCCGTATTACTGCCATTGATATGACTGCGGCCGGAATCGAAGCCGAGACAGTCATTCCCACGCGAAGTCCCAGGTATGCGTTTGCCGCTCCGAAAATAATGGCGAGCAGCACCCCCATTATGATGGATATGGGAGTAAGTTCCGACATGACCTTGTCAGCCGGGATGTAGGGTTTGAAGTCGTTGTCCATGGGTTCCCCTTTTATGCTATCAACTGTTGTAATGCGGCCGCCTCTTGCACAAATATAAATACACATGCCGGCCTGCTGTTGATCATAAGTATATCATATGTATTTCATGTTTTATACGGTAGTACGGAAAATGATAAAAAAACAACAAATATTCAGGAGTAATGTTCAAAAAGAAATGTTATAATAGAAT
>DPZM01000078.1 GCA_003535955.1 Lachnospiraceae bacterium
AGTTATATCAGTACGTGCTCTTGCCGGCTTCGGATATCTCAGTTATATTGGCACGTGCTCTTCCGTCCGTAAGGTACAGGGTAACGTCGTCGCCTGTCCTGACTTCCTTAATGCTTGTGACAGGGCGGCCGTCAGGTCCCTCCATGAAGGCGTAGCCGCTTGAGAGCCGCTTAAGGGGTGACAGGGCTTCAAGCCTCTCGGCTTTAATGTCCAATAAATGTCTCTTATTATCAAGCAGCATGCGCATGACCTGTCTGATCTTCTCCTGGTCGTTTGCAAGACGCATCTTCTGCTCGTTGAGCTTATGGCCGGGGCTTAAGTTCTTAAGGCGGAGAGACCGCACGGTGTATTGGTCCCTCTTTGCCCTGACGCATGACCTTAACGAATCAAGCAGATCAAGCTTAAGGCCCTCCATCATATCCGTCACGGTGCTGTATTCAAATACCGCGAGCTCTGCTGCCGCAGACGGGGTGGGTGCCCGAAGGTCCGCCACAAAATCGGCTATCGTTGTATCGGTCTCATGGCCTACTGCCGATATTATGGGAACGGAGCAGTCAAATATCGCCCTGGCGGTAACCTCCTCGTTGAAGGCCCACAGATCTTCTATAGATCCGCCGCCGCGGCCCACTATCATAACGTCAACCCCTGCGGCTTCCAGGGCCCTTATGCCACCGGCTACGCTCTCAGCCGCTCCCTCGCCCTGAACCTTGACAGGATAGAGGATTATCCTGATGTGAGGATTGCGTCTTGTTGAAATGTTGATTATATCCTGAATGGCAGCTCCCGTCGGTGCGGTAACTACACCTATCGTCCTTGCATAAAGAGGAATGGGCTTCTTGTATTCGGCTGCGAACATCCCCATCTCGTCAAGTTCCTTCTTAAGCCGCTCGAAACGTTCATAGAGGGCTCCTTCACCATCCGGAACTATCTCCTTGGCGTAGAGCTGGTACTTGCCGTCGCGCTCATAAACCTCGATGCTTCCGAGCGCTATTATCTGCATGCCCTCCTTAAGGGTAAACTTAAGGCCCTTGCTGCGGTACCCCGCAAACATCACGCATGCAAGCGTTCCCGTCTTATCCTTCATGGTGAAATAAATGTGACCTGAGGAGTGGTACTTGACGTTACTCAACTCCCCCTTAACGTAAACCGAACGCAGCATGTAATCCTGCGCAAACATGTTCTTTATATATGAATTGACCTGTCCTACCGAATAAACATTTTTCATATCGATTTGGCAACCGATGCCAGTATACCGTTGACGAAAGAGGATGATTCATCCTGTCCGTACTTCTTGGCAAGTTCAACCGCTTCGTCTATCGCAACCCCCACGGGGATATCGTCGTCGAATAATACTTCATATACCGCAAGCCTGAGGATGGCGAGATCCACCTTGCCTATCCTGCTCACATCCCAGCCCTTGGAATTCTTATTTATTATATCATCAAGCTCCGCCAGCCTTGCTGCTATGCTGTCGTACTTGCCCTTGATGTATCCTTCCTCATCTTCGCTGAAGAGACAAATCTTTAGCGCCTGTCCGTCCTCAGCCTCTTCATCCCTGTACACGTCTTCAAAATACCTTGACAGCTGGACCGGCATCTCGGATACGTCATTAAACTCAAGCCTGAACACAAGCTTGAAGATGTGTTCCCTTATCTCACTTCTGGTCATTACCACTGCTCCCGCATATTATTAAAGTTACTTATTCGCAAGATGGCTCTTCCTCTTCCATGTCGATACCGACTATCCTGATGCCCACGTTAACGACCGTAAGGCCTGTCATGTTCTCGACCGAGGTCTTGACACGCTCCTGAACCTGCTTGCTGGTAATGGGGATATTATAACCGTACTTCATGATAAGGGCCAGATCAAGGGTCACCATGTTCCCGTCGATGACCACCTTAACTCCCTTGCTCCTGGGGTTAAGCAAAAGCCTGCTCATAAGCTCACCCGTAACATTACCCACAGTGCCGGCAACGCCCTCTATCTCGGTGGCAGCGATGGCGGCGATATTAGCCACAACATCATCAGCTATCCTGACATCCCCATAGGATTCAACATTAACGCTTTTTATCTTATCAGCTTCCTTAGTCATAACCGGCCTCCCATACCTACATAATTATTAACAGTATACCAAATCAGGCTCAAAAAGAAAAGTGGCTTAAATGTAGAAGATAAGCTCGTTCAGGTTATCGAGGCATACGTAATTCACATTGCCCTTATCATGCAGGAATTCGAAGACCTTCCCGTCGGAAGTAAGGAAAGCCTTCATGTCGCCGTAAACATAAGGATTGGCGCACTTAACGGTAACCGACTCTTCACCGTTATAATATGCCTCGTCAAATACACTACGGAGCTGGTCCTCATTTATCTCGGTGAAATAATTACCCTTCCTTACATAGTAATTGTCATACCTCGCAACACAGTCGGGAAGGGGGAATACCGTCTCGAGCGTATGGGTGTGTCTTATGTCCTCGGTCGTTACACACAGGTACTCATAGCTCACCTCAGGCATGACCGGCAGTTCCGCCATCTCCTCATCCGCCTTAAGGTCGTAGGACATATCGCCCCAGGTTACATCGACGTAGTAGTAATCCCCGTTTGACTTAACCAGGTTCCACGCGTGATTCTCCCCGCTGTTGGTAATGCCCCTTACAAGGGTGCAGAAAAGGCCCGACCTTATCATGAGGTACTGCATCGCCGTCGCATAGCCCTGACAGACACTGCGGCCGTTCTCGAAAACGCTAAGATAGTTCTGCCCGTTCTCGGCATCAAGATCATATTCGGTGCTCTTGATTATATATTCGTAAAGATACTTGATCTTCTCGTAGTCATCATCGGTCTGCGGCATTCCGGCAAGGCAGGTGTTCACATAGGCCTCCGCCCTCTCCTGATGCACCGCAGAGTCATCCCCGGTCATGGTGTATAGGCCGGAAATTGCCATCTTCTCCACGCGGCCGCCTCGCTCGTAGCGGATAAGGTTGTAGCCCTTAACATAGAAGAGCTCCGGATTGTCAGCGAGCACGCAGGTGAAGGCCTTGTCGATCATGTCGGCATCAAGGGAAGGCAGGGTCACCTTCTTTCCAAAGTCAAACATGGTGGTATATATGACCCGGTATATCCTCCGCTCCTCCTGGGACAGGGTCCCGTAGGCATAATAACGGTCGGCCGACAGTTGCTGCTCAAGGGCCGTGTCGTCGTAATCGACGGTGTCGCCCTCTTCCTCCGGTGCCTCATCCTCAATACGTATGACTTCTTCACTGACCTCCGGTTCGATGTCAATGACCGGCGGCACATAGGGCTCCGTGTCCTTATAGGTAAATTCCTCGAGTTCGTTCCCGTTAAGCCAGTTGCCGAGGTCATCCACCTTGTCATCCAGCCAGTAGCCCGTATCATATATAAATCCCGGCATGTCACAGCCCGTAAGGGCCAGGCAGGTTGTAAGGGATATGATTGTCAATAAATGTTTCCTGTATTTCATCAGTTCCTTCCGAACTCGGTAAGCTTCAAACCTTCGTTTCTCTCAAGGACCATGCCCACACTCCAGCTGTTTATAAAAAGGAGAAGGGGATTGCCCTTAAGGTCCTGTATCCTCTTCATGTCGGAGGTTCCGGTCAGCTTCATGACATCGACCTCGTCCTTGTTCTCGATCCACCGGATATGTTCATAGGGCAGGGTCTCAAGCTTAATATCAACATTATATTCATTCTCAAGGCGGTATTTTAACACTTCGAACTGCAGGACACCCACTACTCCCACTATGATCTCCTCCATACCGGATCCGATCTCCTGGAATATCTGGATGGCGCCTTCCTGGGCTATCTGGTTGATGCCCTTGACGAACTGCTTACGCTTCATGGTATCCATCTGCCTTACCCTGGCGAAGTGCTCGGGTGCGAATGTGGGAATACCTTCATACATGAATGTTTCATTCGGCATGCATATGGTATCACCTATGGAGAATACGCCCGGATCGAACACACCTATAATATCACCCGCGTAGGCCTCGCTTACTATATGCCGTTCATCAGCCATCATCTGCTGGGGCTGGGACAGCCTCATCACTCGTCCTCCCTGAACATGCTTAACCTCCATGCCGGCATCGAACTTACCGGAGCAGATACGCATGAAGGCAATACGGTCACGGTGGGCCTTGTTCATGTTGGCCTGAATCTTGAATACGAAAGCGGAAAATTCACGCTCGGTCGGATTGATGATACCTGTATCTGCCTTCCTGGCAAGAGGTGTTGTTGTCATCTCAAGGAAATACTTAAGGAACATTTCCACGCCGAAGTTGGTAAGGGCCGATCCGAAAAATACCGGTGACAGCTTACCCGACTGAACCTTATCAATATCGAACTCGGCTGCCGCGCCGTCGATAAGCTCTATCTCTTCAAGCAGGGTGTCACAGGCTTCATCGCCTATGAATTCACGAAGCTTATCCTCTTCATCAATGGGAAGGACATCCGTATGGCCTTCCCTGGTTCCCTTCTGGGTATCGGAGAAGGTCATTACGGCCCTCTTATTCCTGTCATATACCCCCTTAAAACGCTTACCCGAACCGATAGGCCAATTGACCGGGCATGTTGCCATCCCCAGTTCCTTCTCTATCTCATCAAGAAGGTCGAAGGTATCATTGGCATCACGGTCCATCTTGTTTATGAAGGTGAAGATAGGGATACCCCTCATGGCGCACACCTTGAAGAGCTTCCTTGTCTGGGCCTCCACACCCTTGCTTGCATCGATGA
>DPZM01000258.1 GCA_003535955.1 Lachnospiraceae bacterium
AGACATGGCTCCTGGAACCTGCAGACCCGTTTAAATTCCTCGTAATACTTCTTATCCTCTTCTTTCAGGCAGGGGACTGCGTCTCCCATCAGCAGATTTTACCTTTTGATTTCAGATATATCCGAGTTATCCCGACACTGAGAAGAAGTATAAGAACAGCTACAGGCAATATCCATACAACCGGCACCTTTTCGGTGTTCATTGCAAGCATTGCGACCTCAGTATATGCAATAAGGAGCCACTGAACAATATAGATAATGTCCAGATTATTACCCAGATATGACACCGCTTTTACAACAGGTCTTAGGGTAATCACTTCTGAAAGCAGGTAATAAATCGACATTCCCATCAGTATTACAAATGATGTGAACAAAAGATGCAATGGCGTCTGACTATAGAAAACTCTGTCCTTAAGCATATACATTGTCTTAAGATCGATCCCGCATAATGTATATACGATACTTGTCAAAATCAACCCGATGCCTCCTGTTATAAAACAATATATATATAGCCTGCGTTTATCCCGGGCACGCTGAAGATAACAGGCAAAGCACATACCGAAAACAGGATAGAACAACCATAGAAACAGCGGAAACGTAGTCACTCTGTTTGTAATAAAAAGCAGCCCCAGTACATACTGTTTCCACCCCTGCATGTCATAGGTATTAAGGGCCGTGCCTGCAAAGGAAAGCACAATTGATGCTGCAAGCATTGCCGGTAGCGGGAATTCAAGCTTTTTCATAAGCGCTATAGCAAAAAATGTCATCCCGGCAAACTGAAGAATGCTTACCAGAAACAAAGAATCCGCTATACTCATCGGAGTCTTCAAGCCAAGTGCTGTACCGATAATGATAAACAGAGTGCCTTTAAAAAAACTAAGGAGGTAACCGTTTCTCAAAAGCTTAAGGCCTCGAAGCCCCATTTTCCCCGGTGTGGCATTTCTGGAATACATAATTCCCACACCCATGGAGAACATAAAAACCGGCGCACCCAAAGGTCCTGCCAGGAACTCAAGAATATTCCGAAAAGGCCCGGTTGGTACGATATTAAGATCTGCCGTACTCAGCTCCTCATAAACATGGACAGTAACCATCACTATAATAGTAAATGCCTTGGCCCAGTCAAACTCGGTTTGTCTTCCTTTATTCACTGCTTCCTTACTGAAAAATGCGTTTTCCATATTATGATATCGGGAGCAAAACCCCACTCCTTTACTCTCTTTATTTTTTATTTGTGAACCAACTAAAGGTTTACTCTATTCTCAATTAGTTGTTGTTTTCGAAGGACACAATACTGCCTCCGTTTTGGTTAATTTTCAGGGAGAGGACGCTCGAATCTCCCTTCTTTACAGGATTTGAGGCGTTTTAGGGCATCGGTTCGAATCCTGTTATCCCGATAGCCGGAATGAGTCAGGAGATACGTCCCCTGACTCATAATACTTAACTGAAAAGCTGCCCCCACTGCTATATCATGCCGTTATTTGACGTTGATATAGATCGTTATTGGCTTGCTCTTAGCGCACTTTATAATAACCCTTGCAGGTTTTCCTTCCTTAGTGGCTTTCTTCGCATATACAACACCATTCTTAACGGTCACGCCTCCGGATGCGGACCAAGCTAACTTCGTTGCATCCGTACTGTACTCGGTAACATACGGTTTAAGATCAATAAAGAACCTGTCATAGCTGCCCTGCTTCATCTTAATCGTAACTGAATTGGTCGCAGGATCGATCTTTATCTTATTAGTATTTGGATCGCGCGGAAGCAGGTTTTCACTGTCATTTACAAGAATAAGCTCCGGATTGCCCGACTTAACTGTAATCTTCACTACGCTTAAGTTGTATTTCTTATCATCAGTCTTGTCTTTGGATCTTACAATCACATAAGCAGTACCTATACCCTTTGCTTTAACTTCGGCAGTGGCGAAAGCTTTAGAGCCCTTGGCATCGGGGATGGCAGTTTCCTGTGCATTCTCGATACTTATTATGTTTTCGTTAGTCGAAGTAAATTCAAATGTCAGGTTATCTTTCTTTTCTGCCTTGCTTATCACTGCGGTAACTACAGTTCCTCTCCTGTCTTCAAAAGCTGTATCAAGCGTTGACCTTGCAGCTTTGGCCGAAAGCTTATAATCCTTGTCATTTATTGTGTTCTTGTATCTCTTTGTCTCGTAATCGGTAGCAGATACCCTTATGGGATAATCACATACATATTCAACAGCCTTCTTTTCACCCTTATCCTTGACAAGCTTCACGGTAACCCGAAGGACGGTCATACAGGATGTCATGCCTGCAGCCGTTAGCTTATTTGGCCACTTGGCTGTGATCAGTCCCTTACTTGCGCTTGCCACTGCCGGAAGCTTCTTGCCGCTTAAAGCCTTAAGCTCCGGATAATCATCTATCATGTTCTTGAGCGGAGCATTAAGTGATCCGGCATCGAACTTGTTAAGTATCTGGAACTTAACCGATGCCACCTGTTTAACCGAGCTTTCAGGCATAAGGGTTGCGTTAAGTGCTATCTGTTCTCCTGCCTTTAAGTCTATCAGTATATCCTTATAATCTTCAAGCGCAATACCCTTGGCTTCATCGGATACATAGACCTTACACTGTTCAACCTTATTACCGCAGTATACATAAACCGTAGCTTCACCGGCCTTAAGCGATCTTACCACAGCCCGGGCCTTTCCTTCCCCGGTCTTATCAGCTGCAATAGTCACAACATCAGTATTACTGCACTTAAACTCAATATTCGGTTTCTTTTCATCATAAACCGCTTCTGCGGTGAGGTTAAATTCTTCTCCGGTTATCAGATAGTATTCCTTGTTGCTTAAGGTGAGCTTCTTAACAGGAACGTCCGCATCCTTGGGCTTGAATTCCTCATCGTAAGAATCATCTATCACGTAAACAGCTTCTGCCGTAATTGCCCTTGATCCTACCCTTATCTTAACTGTGGCATTTGGATCTCCCGTATCTCCGCTTATCGATGCTGCTCCTTTTATCGTCCACTTCTTAAACTTATATCCCTTGGAAGGAGCATTATATTGAAGGGTGAGTTCATCATTCTTTTCAGCCTTTGTTACAGCGGATCCGTCTTTGTTCAGTGCCTTACCGTTTGTTACGCTTACTTCTACAGGCCCGGCTTTAACGGTAACATCACATTTTACCACCTTATCGCCACAGCCTGCCCAAAGAATGGCTTCACCTTCTTTTCTGGCCTTAAGAGTAGCCGTATTACCGGTTTGTGTCATAGCCACAACTGACGAATCCGAACACTTAAAGGTCAGTTCGGGTTCTTCACCTTCACCCGAGGTTGATACGACGGCATTTACACTTAAGATGTTTTTTGCACCGTCTCCAAGTTGAAGTTCAACAGAAGTCCTGTCAAGAACAAGAGAGCTTACATTCTTCTCTTTGATCTCCTGATCACTCTCATCCAATCTTTTATAGATCGCCTTTATTATAACGTCATCACCTGGCATCTCAAAATATGCCGCTCCGTCATAGACTTCTCCGTCTTCTTCATCTTTCAACGGCTGAGGGCAGGATTCTTTCTCCTCCTCGGTATCGATCATATTAACCGATAAGGTATTTCCTTCTCCATCCATGGCAAGCCATTCTGTAAACTCATAGTTCTCGGTCATCTCATACGGATAGTCAGCCACGATATAGACAAGCTCTTTCTCCTCTGCTTCATAGAGATGGTCTCCGGACTGATCATAGGCTGATCCATCGATCACATCCACGAAATAATCCGAGCCGTAAAGAGGTATAATAATCTCCATATATGCATCTTCATATATTTCCGGATCCGGATTGTATGTAAGATACGCAGTTACGCCATAGTCGATATTATTGTCATCAGCGACTTCAATAAGATCTTCAAGCCAATACTCGGTATTTATATCCTGTATTTCCATCCATGACCAGCCAGCGGGAAGATAAGGTGTCAGATCATCAAGGCACATACCTTCTTCAAGATACAACTCATTCAGTAATTCAAGATCATCATCCTTAAATTCCGCTTCCGGCTTGGATACTATCGTGTACGTTTCTGTCAGGATCTCGCTCCTGTCCATGCCGTCCTTTATTGCAACGGCTTTTAATACCGTGTCACCCGGCGCATCTATATATATTCCTTCATTCCCGGTAGTTTCATATGCTTTTGCGTTTTTGGAAATATTTCCCAAATCATCTACTGGTTCACTTCCGTCAAGCGTATACCATATTGGGGCCCCCTCGGTATCTGTCCTCAGGATGACTGAAACGTTATTATGGTAAGTAGCTCCAGCAGGCATCGCCATCGGTTTCGCGGTGCATTCAGAGCTTTCTATAATAACATCACACCAGACTTCCAGTGTTTCCTGTTCATCAACCTCATCCGTGTCATAGTTATAGACAAGCAGATCCTCAGGAACCTTAATATTACCCACTACAGTGAACATCTGCGTGCTCAAGACATTTTCCCTGAATTCATCAGGAGCCGGTTTCTCCCATGTTACGGGGAGGTATTCCGTACTGTCGTCATCTGTCAGTATAACGATCGTATCAGGCAGCAGCTTGTTTAGTCCGTCCCAGTCAGCACTTCCCGTATTATTATCAAAACCGTCATTAAGCTGATCTTCAAAAATGAGCTTACCGCTTGCCGCATCTTTCTTAACGATAAACCACGCTTCCTCATCGTACACTTCGAGAATACATGCATCTAAGGTCGGATCGAAAGCTACGCCAAATCCATACCCTGAAACAGGCCATTCATATACAGGTAATTCTTCATATATATCGTATAGGATCCCCGGAGCATCAGCCTTTAGTACATCTTCGTAATCATTCCTTATGTTAAGTTCTATATCTCCCTGATATTCCAGGATACCCTTATAGGAATATCCCAAAAGTTCCTTTATTGTCTTTCCGCTTTCCTTATCCCTAAGATCATCGAATTCAAGTGTCACGTAGGCAGAATAAGCCGTGGCTGCTTCGGCAAGCTTTTCTTCACCCTTTCCCTCCGGGTTGTATTCGATCGAGAAACCGGCGGACGGATCCAGCGTATATTCCTTTTCAGTATTATTTGTTGTTATTCGTATCTTTGCTTCATTAGGTGCAGTACTTAAGGAAAAGCCCTTTTCCGGTTCCTCGAGTACAAGGTCAACAGCTTTAATGGTACTTGAATAAGCAAAAACAGCTTCCAGTGTTAAGTCACTGTCGGGCGTTTTTATGTCAAAGTCATCATCTGTTATTACTGCAAGGCCCGGAATGACCGTACTGTCTGTAGGGATCTCACTGCCGTCTTCGTAATTGAGCTTTAAGCTGTCGGGTGTGACCTTCCAACCGGCAAGTACATATTTACCGTCTTCATCATCAAACAGAACATCCATCGAACTGATGGAAACCGCCTGTCCATCCGCTGCCTCATAGATAATGCCGTCATTTCCGTATTCACTGATAACTCTGTTTTCAAAGGCTGTTCTCTCACTTTCCTCAGCATTAAGCAGGGTCCTTTTGATGCGCAGCTGATTGCCGGATACAGGCATGGGAGAAGGTTCTTCTCCCGGTATTTTTTCGTTCGCTTCAAAACACAGCAGGATCCCACCCGCATATCTGTAAGTTTCTGAAGTGAAGGAATAACCCGGTACAGTGACATTAACTGCAATTTCCCCATCCGGTATAAAGGTATCTGTACCCGAAGAAATATCCGATATTTTCACCTCTGCATAATAAGTTTCGTCTGCCTTGGCAATATAATCGTTCCATATGGGAGCCTTTGAAGCTTTTCCTTCCGCAGTCATTACCTTCTTAGACCAGGAAACTGTTATACCCTTGGAAGCCGGATAGGTAATGACAGAATCATTGCCTTCATTTTTGTAGGTAAGCCCTGTTACTGAATCCGGCAGTTTTTTCCCTACCTGCACCTTCTCTATGGCCAGGTTCTCAATCGATTTTGTCCTTGCAGCATAGACCGGCTTAATATACACAGTTGTATCCGGTACCATACATTTAAGGTCCATTTTTTTGAGATTCTCTTCAGTGAATCCGTATTTCTCATTTATGTAAGGGCTTGTGCCTTCCTCATCCCTTGAAACTCTCCACCCGAGGAAAGGCCTGCCACTGATAAACCGGGCACGGAAAGCCAGTTCGTCGCCCTCTTTCTTTATCAGTTTATTAAATGTATCCTTCTCGCGTTCCTTATAATAAAGCTCACGGGTTGCAACCGTTTCCAAACGGAAGCTTTTCGTGCTCTTCATACTATCGGCCCAGTCCTTAGACCAAAACGATTCTCCGTTAGGTTTAGACCTCTGCTTGGCATAATCATTTACGGCATAAGCAGTGATCTTATACGAGCCTTCGTTGTTTACGGTTATGCCGTTACCGTTATAGAGTTTGACTTCAGAAGTTGTCCCGTTATTCTCAAGTGTGTAGAAAATAGCATCACCGGGGTGGCCTGTTGTCAGATATACGGACTGACCGGACCCGCTCAACATCTCATTATCGCTTATCTCAACAAGCTGACCGTCTTCACCCATTTTCATAACCTTTGGAGCGGCTGTGACAGGTGTGCCTTCACCGGTATAATCAATCTTTTTAGTATCATTGTCATACCAGTTATCATAGCTTCTTAGCCATGCCAGGATTACCTCGGGAAAATGCCCCTGCATGATCGCATCGGAATTCTTCGCTAAGGTTCCGGCCAGCCACATCTCTCCCTTGGTGCTCTTGTCAATCGTCCCGGCATTGTCGTAGTCATATTTTAACAGTCTGAATACCATTCCCATCAGAGTGGGATAATATGACTTGAACTCTTTAAGCTCGGCCGGAGTCATTACATCCTGGATACCCTGCTGACCATAACTGTTGTCCGTCAGCTTGTTCCAGATTTCATCAAGCCATTTCTGCTGAACGGCCCTGCTCTTGTCCCATCCCTTATCATCACCGATAAGGTCATCATATAAGGTTAGCAGGGTATTTCCGCTTCCGACTATGGGGCTGTTGAATTTATTCAGTACCCCTCCCAACACTGCAGAAAGCTTCGCCATTTCCTCCGGTGTTTTAGACATCATCAGCTGAACAAGACCCCTGAACGCTTCCTGCGCGGACACACCGTTATTGATCCACTGCTTACCGGCTTCACCCTCACTCATTTTATATTTGCTGTAGCTTTCCCTGGTAACATTTTTATCACTCGCTAACAGGTTCCAGTTAAACACTTTGTTATAGAGCTCCGGCAGCCAGTTCTCAAGTATCTTACCGTTATCTCTCATATGGAAAGTATATGCTTCAAAATTTTCAAAAAAGTTCATCCTGCCCATGGTGATATAGTATTCACTGAAAAAATCAACAAAAGCCAGTTCATCATTGATCGCCAGGAGTTGCTTGACCATTTTGGGCCTTTGGTCATTATATTTAGCGCTGCGTACATACCATGGGTCATTGTCATAGTAGAGGGTAACATTATCAACCTTCTTTGATATTTCAGCAGGCTTATCTGATTTTACAGGCGTTTCCTTCACCTGAGGGTCACCGGGCACATAGTGATCCACGCCATAGCGTTTAAATTCCAGTTCATAGGGTGCTAATTGGGGGACCAGATCCACCTTGTTTATTATATTGTGAACGCAGTAATAGCATTCGTTACCCTTTTCCGTCCTGGAATTGTCCCTGTAATCGGTTCCGCCCGCAGGAACTTCGTAGCAATAGGCAAATATCTGGTTCTTGTTCTTGTAGTCCGAATTCTCTCCATAGGTATCCACAAGGAATTTACCCGTAAGGTTTGCCGTGGCGCTTCCGCGTGAATATCCGGTAATAAAGAACTTGACCCTGCCCTCCTTAAGGTCTTTCTCGAGACCGTAGTTCTTAATATAGTATTTCAGCTCATCCATGACATGGGTTCTTGCTGATTTAAAGCCCGAATGTTCATCCTTCATGTCATCCGTATTGGAGCCGTTAATGGTCATATTGCCGGCCCATTCTTTTTCATAGCCGTCGCCTCTTACAGCAATAGGCACAAGGGTGTATTCCTCCCCAGCCCTGTTCCTTATTGTCTTCTTACCGATAGCAACACCAATTGAATCATCGGTAGGTTTTTTGGCATACCAGGTGTTTATATAGATATTATTCTCAGAAATACCTATCTGCTGCATCAGGCTCTTTATATTGGTGAACTTATACCGGTAATCCTCCTGGGTCTTTATACTGGCATCGGCGCTGGCCATGGCCATGTTCAATCCAAAAGTGGCAAGATGGTTATCATATTTCTTCGGATCGGTGAAAAAGAAACCGTCCGAATAATAATACTTGTTTACGATATCGGTGCCTTCTGTTGTGTGCGAAGGAGAAGACACATAGCCGTAATAAACCGGGTACTCAGCTCCGTCGGCACCTGTGAATTTATAATTCGTCATACCGTCCGCTTCACCGGTTGCTTTAGTGATATCCCTTGTCTTCCATTCATTGTAATTAACCGGATATACTTCTGCCTTACCGGGATTCTCTTTCGGGTCTGATTCACTTCCCGCCATGATATAAAGTATTCTGTCCCTAAGTTCAACATGCTTGTTGTCTTTGTCGCAGCGAAACTGCCTTACATCAAAATTGCCGTAACCGGTACTAAGACGTCTGATTTTTACATCATCTGTATCATGTACCCATACCTCACTACCGGCACCCAGAGCCCCGGTTCCGGGATTTATATAAGCTCTGGAAGCTACACCTGTCTGAAGGACAAGATTACTTTTTTTACCGCCTGCGGTATTATCTTTAACTACCACCGTCCCTGAAAGGGCAAGATCATCCTGGCTGTCGACCCAGATACCGCCTCCGTCAACATCAGCACTGTTCCCTGTCAGCGAAACCCCGCTCACACCGCATCCGTTTGCATTAAAATAGATACCGCCTCCGTATTTGGAATAATTTCCTGTAAATATACAGTTGGTAATTGAAGCTTCCTTACCGTTGGCGTAGATGGCTCCGCCGTATTTCTGCCCTACATTATTTTTGAAAGTGATTCCTCTTACCTGATTATTTCCGTTATTTGGCAGATAGATGCCCCCACCGTGTTTAACCGCCAGATTATTGTCTATGCTTGTTTTCCCGTACCCGTATACCATTATCTTATCGGAATCAAGGTATATGGCACCGCCAAGGTCACCGGCACGGTTCGCTGTTATCCGGGTATCATTATCCATACCGAGCACACCGCGTGCTCCGTTCATATAAACGGCCCCGCCGTCTTCCTTGGCAAAATTGCACACTATCTTAGTGTTGGTAAGCTGTATATTAGCCTGGGATTCGGCATATATGGCGCCGCCGTATTTTGCGGCACAGTTAGCTATGGTAAGGTCTCTCAGATCAACAGTTGATTTTGAGTTGGCATATATGGCACCGCCCTTATCTGAAATATATCCTCCCACAAGTCTTCCCGTTTTATAGGTGTAAGTCTTTTCGTTTTCCCTGAAGGAAACTCCATTCTGGGTAAAACGTGTATCTGTCATCTCTACAACACATTTTCCGCCTGTGATTATGAGTTTGGCATCCTCTTCAAGTACAAACATATTTCCGGTTGATTCGGGATTATCCATAATATAGTAAATATTATCCTTGCCGCTCCCATACGGTGCACGGAAAAGCGAACGGCAGTCAAGCTGCAGATGAATCGTCTTCCCCTTACTGATCAATATAGGCTCGTCTATGAACATATCTTCTGCAAGTCTAATTTGGGGAACCTTTTCCTTGCTTTTTGTCTGCGCAAGAGAAAAAGCGTCCTTAAGCGTCAGACCATTTGTCGCAAGATTATCCACATATATTGTGCTGCGGAATACGGGATCTCCATAAGACCCGGTCCTGTCACTGCCTATTTCCGTATCATCATCGGAAGGTTCACTGTTATTCTCTTCCCCGCCTGTAATAATCCGGCCCGAACCAAGGCCGTTTTCTTCCATCCATAATGCGACATCCTCATCCGTAAGAGGAGGGTCATCTTCAGACGGACCTGCGTAAACATCCTGATCCGCCACAGGATTTATTACTTCATCCGTGTTTTGATTAAGATACGTTTCAGCTGCCTGTACCGGTACCGTCAGAAGTACTGATTGCGGTATACACTCCAGTGCAAGTACAAAACTGAGTAAAACACTTAAAAACCTTACAAATCTCTTTTTCATTACCTTTCCTCCTGTTTTTTTCGGGATGAACCTGAGTTGTTTCCTTCCACAGGTATCCACGCGTATCAGCGCGTATTTTGTGATTTTTTACTTAACTCTCGCATAATTCTCTACAAAAAAAAACGGCGGAGAGACTCCCCGCCCATTCGGTTGGACCAAAATCTTACGACAAGGCCACAACAGGCCTCGCCTGTTGATTATAATATACCAAAAAGATTAGGAAAACGCAAGAAATCCACTGTTGTTTTCGAAGGACACAATACTGCCTCCGTTTTGGTTAATTTTCAGGGAGAGGACGCTCGAATCTCCCTTCTTTACTGGATTTGAGGCGTTTTAGGGCATCGGTTCGAATCCTGTTACCCCGATAGCCGGAATGAGTCAGGAGATACGTCCCCTGACTCATTCATCCCACTGTCTTACTTCTTTGTGTACAGGAATTTTATTGTTCTGCTTCCGGTGCAGATGCCGTTCTTTACAGCT
>DPZM01000068.1 GCA_003535955.1 Lachnospiraceae bacterium
TTATGACGAATACCCACAATCCTACACACCATTCGCCCTAAAGGATTAGCTTTGCGTCACAAGCTTGTGATAGAGTCACTTAATAAAGGGAGGATAGCCGAAAAGTATAAAGAGGTTTTTAGTATATCAGATGAAGAAGCAATGAGGATTGCAAATCACACAAACGGATACTCATATGCTTTTCAAATACTGGGATATTTGTTGTTTGACAATAAGAAACAAGAGGTAACCCCGCAAATACTAAAGGAATACCGTCTGATTCTGGGTGAAAGTTCGTATGATAAGATATGGGAAGAACTATCTGAAAATGAAAAACTGGTTGCATGGACGGCGGCTGATTATCCTGAAGATACATCTGTTAAAGTCCTGAGAGAAAAACTTCAAATGAGTTCAAATGAGTTTTCCACATATCAGAATACTCTTGAAAAAAGTGGTGTTTTTGCCGGCAATAGTGCTTATGGAAGGGTACGTTTTGCTCTGCCCTATATTGGAGAATATATTAAGATGCAGATGTAGCCGATTGAACAGAGTCAGAAGATACGTCCCCTGACTCTGGATTGATTCACAAGCAGGCGAAAATATGGTAAAATGTAACTATTCTGAATAGTTTCTTTTTGAATTAACTTGATTGATGGATCGGGGATATGAGTGAACATGTTAAAGTGCTTATATGTGATGATCAGAATATACCGCGTCTTCTGTTTAAGATGATGATAGATAATTCCGGTGATTACGAACTGGCCGGGGAATTATCAAGGGCGGATGACGTGATCGATTTTATCGCGTCCCATGATGTGGATCTGTGCATCATGGACATTCTCATGCAGGAGGGCGGCAGCGGACTTAATGCGGCTGCGGCTGTCAAGGACAGGTTTCCGGAAGTTAAGATAATAGTCACCACATCCATGCCTGATGATTCCTACCTTAAGAACGCCAGGGAAATAGGAGTTGAATCCTTCTGGTACAAGGAAAAGAACGATATGTCGCTGCTGGAGGTCATGAACAGGACCGTAAGGGGTGAATCGGTGTATCCGAATGAAGCCCCTGTTGTTGACATCGGATGGATGAAGAGTAACGAGATCACAGATAGGGAAATGGACGTACTGCGTCTTATGACGGAAGGATTCTCCGATCAGGAAATAGCTGATGAACTTAAGATCAGTAAGGCCACGGTCAGAACGCATATAAACCATATGTGCGAAAAGAGCGGTCTGTCAAGACCCAGACTTGCCATAGAGGCAAGAGTTCTCGGTATAGCTGTGGTGGATAAATAATATTATCAGTCGGAGGTTAGCAATGAGTAGAAGACCCTTGAAGGAGGCACCCTGGTTTCCCAATGCGGTTGTCGCATGTATCGCGGTGGTCCTCTATGTTTTTCTTACTGAATTTGATGTTGTATGGAAGGCTGTGAGTACATTTGTAGGCTTTTTTTCACCGGTGATCATAGGCTGTGTGATAGCCTACATAGTCAATCCCCTGGCCAAGTTCTTTAAGAGGAAGCTGTTTTTTAAGATTAGGAAGGAATCACGGCGGGACTTTTTCGCTAATTTCCTTGCCTTTATCTGCATAGTAGCCTTCCTTGTGTTTGCGATGGCTGTTCTTGTACCTCAGCTTGTTGAGAGTGTTCAGGTATTTTCGAGAAACTTAAACGGGTATATAGCTTCCCTTATGTCCATGCTTGACAACATAGGGATCCCGGCTCTTAAGAATCAGTTGAAGAGCCTTATCGGGTCATCCGAAACAATATTGAGTTCAGTGTCTGATTATATAAGCAATAATGCCGAGAGCATAGTCAGAACCTCGGCGGTTGCGGGTAAGAGCGTGGTCAGCTGGCTTATAGCCTTTATCCTGTCGATCTATATTATGGCAGAGAAGCGCAGGCTTAAGGCAGGGATCATCCGTCTTATGAGGGCATTGTTCGCTAAAGAGAGGTATAATGATGTATGCATCTTCCTTCGCAAGTGCGATGGGATCCTCAACAGGTATATAATCTATAATCTTATTGACAGCTTCGCAGTGGGCATAGCCAATGCAATATTTATGGCAATAGCGGGGATGGAGTATGTGGGACTTGTTTCCTTTGTGATAGGTATCACCAATGTTATCCCTACCTTCGGGCCCATTATAGGAGCAGTTATCGGTGCCCTTGTCCTACTCATGGTCAAGCCTACATCAGCCCTTGTATTCCTGATATTTGCCCTGATCCTTCAGACTGTGGACGGATACGTGTTAAAGCCCAGGCTTTTTGGTAATTCCCTGGGTGTTTCGGGCTTGTGGATCCTTATAGGTATCGTAGTCGGTGGTAATATGTTCGGAGTATTGGGTATCCTTCTTGCCATTCCGGCTGTTGCCATAATTGACTTCATATATGGGAATTACCTGTTGCCGAAACTGGAAAAACACAGAAAATAGTATCATGTGTGTCACGGGGACGGTTCTTTTTGGCATTAAGGGGAGACAGAGAACCGTCCCCTGTCCCCAAAGGAATAAAACTTTTACATATTAACTATTTACTGTTTTTGATGATCCTGT
>DPZM01000309.1 GCA_003535955.1 Lachnospiraceae bacterium
ATGTGATAAGGATCGACCATTTCCATGGTTTTTGCGAGTATTACGCGGTGCCTTTCGGCGATGAAACGGCTGAGCACGGGAAGCTTAATAAGGGACCGGGGATGGATCTTTTTAATACACTGGCCGGGCAGATAAAGGAGTTAAGGATAATAGCCGAGGACTTGGGTAACGTTACACCGGAAAACGAAGCCCTGCTTAAAGAATCGGGCTTCCCGGGGATGAAGGTGCTTCAGTATGGATTTACTTCATGGGATAGCTGTTATGTAAACCATAGACATATCAATAACTGTGTGGTGTATACGGGAACCCATGACAATACTCCCACCAGGGCGTGGGCTGAAGAGATAAACGAGGGGGAGAGGGATTTCTGCAGAAGGTATATCAATTCTATGAATACCGACTTTGGAGCCCTTACCTGGGATATAATAAGGGAGGCCTACAGGTCGGTGGCCGATCTGTGTATCATTCCCCTGCAGGATTACCTGTGTTTCGGGAAGGAAGCAAGGATCAACACGCCGGGAACATCCCTGGGTAACTGGGAATGGAGGCTTAAGCCCAACTATCTGTCGGAGGAGCTTAAGTACAGTATAAGAGGGCTCACGGAGTTATACAGCCGTGTGCCGAAGGAAGCTTAAGGGAGCATGATCCTGTCATATGAACAGAAACCAACTGACTAAGGCGCAGCGGCGCAAAAGAAGAAAGATAAAGAGGATGATCACCACGGTGGTATGTGTTATCCTGGCTGTTCTTATTACCCTTTTGTGTGTGAGGATAAGGACACTGAGGGCATTTCGCGGTGATTATGTAAGACGGATCGATGTTACGGACAGAGTGGTGGCTTCAACAGCCCTGTGGCTTAAGGATGTGGAAGGCGCGGATTTAACCGAGGAGTGGATACGAAGCAAGACTGACGGGATCGATATTGCAGTGATATTGAGCTTTGATCCCTCAGGCCCCACTAAGGGCACATTCAGTGAGGAAGTGGATGCTTCGGATTATGCATCATGCAGGGAAGAATCACTCGCACTCGTGTGTGACTGCCTGCGCGAGCTTATAATAAAGCGCTTGAGCATGATAGGCTATGGAGAGAGCATAACCGATGATGAGGCTGATGACCTGACAGAACAGGCTCTGGGGATGCCGCTTAGGGATTACCTTGACGGAATAGGGGTAAATACAGCGCCTGATTTTGACACTCTTGAGGAAGAAACAGGAAGGAGCGGAGAGTACAGGATAAAGGGAAATACCATTTCCGGGGAATGGGAAGGGGGATCGGTTACCGAAAGCTTTTCCGTAGGGAAAAATGTCCTTACGATGCATGATAAGTCGCTTGTATATACAAGAGTTGAAGAGCCCGGGGATGAAGAGGGTGATACTACCGGATTACTCAGGCCGCTGACGGTTCATGCGGCAACGCTTATGCCCGAGAATGTAAGTGTCAGTGTTGACGGTATGGAGCCCGGAACGGTAAGAGCGATAAACGCATCATACAACAATAACCTCTATGTATCTTTAAGGGATATGGCATATCTCTTTGCGGGTTCGTCACGTCCCTTTAATGCAGATATTACCGGCGGGTCGGTTGCGATCATGACAGGTGAGGGATATACAGACGAGTACGGACATGACGGTTTTTCAGAGGAAGAACTTAAGCAGTATCCCGGAAGTGAACCATCAGGCACGGTTATCCTTGTTAACGGTCAGGAGCGCAGGTATTTTGTTCTTGTAAGCCAGATAGAGGACCATTACGATTGTTTTATAAGTCCTATGGATCTGGCAATGATCCTTGATGTTGACATGGATACGGCGGACGCCGACAATATTACGATCGATACCGGAAACAGGTTCTCGATAAATCCTGCAAGAATGGAAGGATACGGGTATTTTGACGGTTTTAACACTGTGGTTGTAGGGGATGCGACAACAGGTGAGGTTTTTTACGGGTATGATTATGAGAAGGCTTTCCCGATCGCCTCTACAACCAAGCTTATGACCTATCTGCTTACGATGGATGCGGTCGGTTCAGGAAAGATAGGGCTTGAGGATCCTGTGACCATATCAGCGAAAGCAGCTGCCCTGTCGGGATCGCAGGACGGATCTGTTGCCCTTGAAGCAGGCTGGCAGGTTCCCGTGTCCGAGCTTATTCTCGGCGCACTTCTTCCTTCGAGCAATGAGTGCGCATTGGCACTGGCCGAGTATGTGGGCGGTTCGGAAGATGAATTTGTAAATATGATGAATGACAAGGCAAGGGCACTGGGGCTTAATTCCGCTTCATTCCATAACCCCAACGGCCTTCCCATATATACGGATACTATCATCCCTGCCAAGACCCAGAACATGATGAGCGGATACGATATGTTTAAGATGTGCGCCCATATCCTTAATACCTATCCCCAGGTCAAGGAGATAACTTCCCTTAAAACGGCTAAGATGCCCACTCTTAAGAGAGAACTTAAGAACACCAATGCACTCCTTTATAACATGGATGAAGTCAACGGACTTAAAACCGGAACTACAGATAAATCGGGAGCCTGCCTGATAACGTCCCTGACCGTGAATGACGGCGGGACGGATCACGACATTGTGGTGGTGGCCCTGGGCGCCGAGAATTCTCAGGCCCGTCTGCGTGTTTCGGAACTTATGGCACGGTACGGTAAAGATGTTGTGCAGGGCAGGGCTGCAAGGATAAGTTACTCGATAAACGGTAGTGATGAGGAAAACGAGAGCCTCATTACCGCTGAGGATATTATACGCAAGGTCATAGATCATGCTTTGCTTACTTTCAGGTAGTTATTCCGGGCCGTATTTCCGGCCGTGTGAAGATAATGATGAAGTCGGAATGAAAATGTGGTAGAATAGGTACCATGAGTGCTCCAAAGAACAAGGTTTTATTAATTGAAGATAAGCGGAAGAACCGCGCGCTTGACTTTGTCAGGAATAAATATGCGGTCGGAAGTGCTGTTCTGTTAGTCATTATAATCGCTCTTGTGATCGTGGCCTTAAGACCTCCGGTGAGCGAAGAGACTGTTGCCGTTGAGCAGGAAGGCAGCGATATAATCTATATCATAGATGAACAGGGTAACATGGTGGCTGCTCCCGCAACGGAAGATGATTCCATCATAATGCAGAACGAGAAGGAAGAGGAAGATCCCACCATATTGGCCTACAACGCCGATACAAGGGAAGGATATATGAATAACTGTATCTTCCTGGGTGACTCGAGAACAGTAGCGATGGTCAGTTACGGATACATATCGGATTCCAATGCCCTTGCCAAAGTGGGAATATCCCACTGGCAGGTCCAATCAACTGTTTTTACCCAGAATTCAGGAAACAGATATACGTTAAGCGACTACCTTAAGGCCCATTCGGAGCCTGTAATTTACGTTTGCTACGGAGTTAACGGTTTAAACGGGCTTACCGAGGAAAAATATAAGGAAACCTACGAGGAACTTGTTGACAGGATCGTGAGTCTTGCGGGCAATAACCGCAAGGTGGTGCTTATGTCAATATGGCCCGTTGATGACAATGGCCGTTACAGGAACTCGGTAAAGAATGAATGGGTGGATAAATACAATACCTTCCTTTTTGAAATGGCCAGGGATAAGGGATTGTATTATCTCAATATAGCCTCAATCCTTAAGGACGAGAACGGATCGATCAAGAAGGAATACGATTCGGGAGACGGTCTTCATTACAAGTCGAGTGCTTACAAGGATATCCTTGATTATATAATCCATCATCCGGTCCCCGGAGTTTCGGATGAGGGTGAGTTCGTAGTGCATTACGTAAAGCCTAAGGGAGAGTATAAGGATATAATGACCGAAACACCCACGCTTCCGCAGAATACCCAGGTCGAAGCGGATGATTATACCTTCGTTATTCCCAGCTTTCCCGCAGGAATGTTTCCCGCTGTAACACCGGTTCCCGCTCCCGCGGAACAGACCGGTGAGGAAAAAGGTGAAGGTGAAGAAGGACAGCAGGAAGAACAACCGGAAGGACAGCAGGAGAAGCAGGAGGGTGATCAGAACACGGAACAACAGGATATGTGGCAGCAATGGCAGCAGTGGCAGCAGCAACAGCAACAGCAGCAGCAACAGCAACAGCAGCAACAGGGAGAAGGACAGGAAAAGCAGCAGGAGCAGCAAAATGAGCAGGAAGAAAGCCATGAAGAAGGAGATAAAGACGGCGGAAATGAAGGCGAAGAAGAATAGGTCCGGTAGATTCAAATGAAGAGAATATACGAAACGGACAGCTATATAAAGGAACTAAAGACAGTGGTGACGGCGTCGGGAACGGATGATGGCGGAAGACATTATATTGAACTTGATGATACCATATTTTTTCCACAAGAAGGTGGTCAGAATGCGGATACAGGTGAGCTTCTCCTGTGTGGTACCGATAAGAGAGTGCTTGTGCTGGACGGGATCATATCCGGACGGAATAAATGCTCATCATCAGTTCACGGAGGGCAGGGTTCTTCTCAAGCCGGTACAGAAGGTATAAGAATAAGATATATAGTATCGGAACCTCTTCCTGCCGGGACCGAAGTGGTGTGTAAGCTTGATTGGGGCCCCCGTTTTGACAGGATGCAGAATCATACGGGTGAGCATATCCTGAGCGGTTTGATGCATAAAAGGTTCGGAGTGGATAATGTGGGTTTTCACTTAAGCGATAACGGACCTGTGACGGTTGACTTTAACAAACAGATAAGGTACGAACAGGTTATGGAGGTTCAGGATGAAGCAAACCGGGTGATCTGGGCCAACCTGCCTGTAAAGGTGAGCTTTCCGGCAAGTGAAGAGCTTAAGGAGATCGATTACAGAAGCAAGATCGAAATAGACGGTCAGGTAAGGCTCATAAGCATCGGTGAGGAGGCGAAGATCGATATATGCGCATGCTGTGCTCCGCATGTTGCCCTTACCGGAGAGACAGGCCTGCTCAAGATCCTGTCGGTTGTAAACTGGAAGGGCGGGATCCGGGTGTCAATGCTGTGCGGACGGCGGGCACTTGAATATATAAACAGGGAACATGACCTTATCAGCAACCTTGCGAAGAGCATGTCGACCGAAGCGGTCAATGTTCCCGGGATAGTTGATTCCTATAGGGAAGAGATCATAAACCTCAAGTCGGAGCTTGCCGGCCTTAAGGAGAAAAACCTGCTTGAAGAGGCCTGCAGGGAGAGGGTCATATTTACGGATGACAATATACCTGCACCTGTGATGAAGAACATTTACAATGCACTGACCGAAAGGTATGATGGGTTTGTGGGCATATTTGCCGGAAATGATGAATCGGGCTATCGCTATAATGCCGGCAGCAGGGATCTTGATTCAAGAGATCTGGCAGCTAAGCTTAAGGATGCTTTCTCTGCCAGGGGCGGCGGCAGTCCCGAAATGATACAGGGTAAGGTTACTGCGGGGAAGGAGGACATTTACAGGCTGTTTGCCGGCATGGGAGAAAAATAAAAGGACTTTGTTTTAAAGACAGATATGGTTAAGGAGATTATACGTTATGGGAGATATGAGTAAGCTTGAAGAAGCACGTGAGCTTTTCGCGCACGATTTATATGCATCGGAACTCACCGGTGCGGTTATAGACGAAATAGGTGACAATTATTCCAGGTGCAGCCTGATACTTGAAGACAAACACAGGAATGCCTACGGAGGGATCATGGGAGGAGCCATATATACCCTCGCTGATCTGGCATTTGCCGTGGCAAGCAACTTTGATAAGGAGGAAGCTACGGTAAGCCTGTCGACTTCGGCCAACTTCATGTCGGCAAGTAAAGGCAATGTGCTTTATGCGGAAGCCAGGCTTATTAAGGATGGCAGAAGGAACTGCTTTTATGAGGTGAGGGTAACCGATGATCTTAACAAGGACATTGCCGAGATACTTTTTACGGGAGCGCACTTATGATAACAACGATCATTTTTGATATAGGGAATGTCCTGGTTGACTTTGCCTGGAAGGACTACATCGCCGGTTTTGGATTCGGGGAAGAGATCAATGACCGTGTGGCTAAAGCCAGTGTCTTAAGTCGCGACTGGAATGAATATGACCTGGGAGTGCTGTCGGAAGAGGAGATCCTTGACAGGTTTGCGGCCAATGACCCGGAAGTTGAGGATAAGACAAGGGTTATTTTTTCAAGCCTTAAGGGCCTGCTTAAACAGACCGGCTATGCCAAGCCATGGATACGCGACCTTAAGAAAAGAGGGTACAGGATCCTGTATCTGTCGAACTTTTCGCAGAAGGCGGACAGGGAGTGTGCCGGGGAGATGGATTTCATTCCGCTGACTGACGGAGGCATCCTGTCCTATAAGGTGAAGATGACCAAGCCTGATCACAGGATATATGAACTGCTTGCGGATACGTATGGGCTTGAGCCATCGGAGTGCCTGTTTTTTGATGATACGGAGGCGAATGTGATCGCCGCAAGGGAGTGCGGTTTTAATGCCGAAGTGTTCACATCTTATGAAGAAGCCTGTGCCATGATCCCTTAGTGACCCCTTTATCTGTAAGACGTACAAAATGGAGAAAAAAGAACACACTCTTTCCGATAAAACAATAAGACTCCTCACTTATATCGGCCTTGCGCCGGTTGCCGGCCTGTTCATACTTGCGTTCTCGTTATGGACAAGCCCTCTTTATGTCCACTGGTACGGATGTGATGCAAGTTTCTTCACACTGGTCGGACGGGGTATGTTAAGCGGTATGGTTCCCTACAGGGATTTCTACGACCTTAAGGGGCCGTATTTCTTTTTTATCCAGGCATTGGCCCAGTTTATCAGTCAGGGCCATTTCGGTATCTATATCCTTCAGGTCATTGCCCTGTACTCATCTCTTGTTCTGATGTATAAGCTTTCCCGCCTGTACATTTCTCATGGCAAGGCTCTCGGTGTGATCGTCTTTTTTCTGCTTCCCTATATTTCTCTTATGTGGGGCGGCAACTGTCTTGAGGAATTTGCCCTGCCGCTTAATCTGCTTGCCGTATTTCTGAATGTGAAGCTTTTCCTGATCCGTGAAAATAAAGATCGGGCAGCCGGCTTGGAGAACACGGATCCGGTTCCCCAAGATGAGAAAGATGACAGGAAGAAAAACCGCAGGATGTACATAACCGCCATGATCACGGGCCTGTGCTTTACGATAATGACTTTCTCCAAGGTGACCGCGGGTGCGCCCCTTATAGGTATGTGCGTGGGTGTTTTTATCCTTATGATGATCCGTAAGAAGTTTGGGGAATTTGGCTTCTATGCCCTTTACTTCCTGCTGGGTGTATTTACCGGTCTGGTTCCGCTTCTTATTTATTACGGTTATCACGGATGCATCCTTAAGATGCTCTACTGTACCTTTATATTTGCATTCAAGCGTTCATCGGACCTGTCAAGGATTTTTTCCTGGGAGCTTGAGCGTAAGGTTTCGGGAGCGACATTTTCACTTGTATTTGCTCTTCTGCATATTTTCGGCAAACGGAATAAAGCTGTTTCGGATGAGTGTATACTGCTTTTGCCGATGTCACTTGTTACGTATCTTGTCCTTCATCTTGGAGACGGTTTTATCTACTACTTTGTTACGGGCATGCCGTGCCTGATATTTGCGCTTGTTCTTTTTGTGAAGGTATACGATCCGCTGGTACTTTTTAAGAATGTCAGACAGAGTATATGCTGGCTCCTCATCTTTATATTTGTTTATCAGTATACGGAGCCGTCAGTCAACTCTTTTAAGGCCTTTTTGAACAGGCCTGATGAAGGATTCCAGCAGAACTATTACAGGAATGCTAAAGATATGGGTGCCCTGATACCTGTTTTTGACAGGGACAGTGTCTTTTCTTTTGATATTGACATGCAGTGGTATGAGATCAACGGGATACTGCCCTGCAACAGGTATGTAGTCAATCTTCAGTATTTCATTGCGCTTGAGCCGGGCATTGAACAGGAACTCCTTGATTATTTCAGGGAAACACCGCCCAAGTGGATGATATGCTCAAACACACTTCCCGATTACCTTCCCCGTATGGACGAAATGGTACGTTCGAAATATGACTGTATATATACCACGGATGTGGGTCTTGTATATCTGCTGAAAGAAAAATGATATATTGATCCGGACCGGAGTTGCGCTCTTGTGGAAAAATGGGAAAAAGCATGATATACTTATGCAAATGCTGCAGGGAGGATCCGAAACACAATGCTTTTCAATTCAATAGAGTTCCTGGTATTCTTCCCTATAGTTGTTTTGATCTATTACCTGATCCCCGGAAGAGTCAAATACATATGGCTTCTTATTGCAAGTTATTTTTTTTATATGCAGTGGAATCCGGCATATGTTTTTCTCCTGCTTACTTCCACACTCGTAACATACGTAGGTGCACTGATCCTTGAAAAGATAAGTGATAAAGAGAAGCGGAAGCTGTGTCTCTTCCTTGCGCTCATGATCAATCTTGTAATACTCGGGTACTTTAAGTATGCCAATTTCTTCGTGACCTATTTTAACAGGGCACTTACCATTATAGGAAGGGAGCCCCTGGCATGGGACAAGGATATCCTTCTTCCCGTAGGTATATCCTTTTTCACCCTTCAGGCCCTGGGCTATCTTATCGATGTCTACAGAGGAGATATTTACCCCGAGCACAATTTCCTGAAATATGCCCTTTTCATCTCCTTTTTCCCGCAGCTGGTCGCAGGCCCGATAGAGAGGTCGAAGAATCTTCTTAAACAGCTGGCGACGCCAGATAAGTTTTCGTATGAAAATTTAAGGCGGGGTCTTCTTATAATGCTCTACGGATTCTTTCTGAAGGTTGTTATAGCGGATCGCGTCGCTATAGCCGTAGACACGGTATACAATGATCCCTCCCAATATCCGGGTTTTTATATAGTTTTTGCCACATTTCTTTTTACCCTGCAGATCTATTGTGACTTTTACGGGTATTCGACTATAGCCAAGGGAGTTGCCCTCACTATGGGCATTAAGCTCATGGATAACTTTAATGCTCCCTACTATTCGAAGTCTATAAAGGAGTTCTGGCGCAGGTGGCACATATCCCTGTCAACCTGGTTCAGGGATTACCTGTATATACCTCTTGGAGGGAATCGTAAGGGCAGGGTCAGGAAGTATATAAATCTTATGATCGTATTTGCGGTGAGCGGACTCTGGCACGGGGCTTCGATCTCATTTGTTGTCTGGGGTATCCTGCATGGTATATACCAGCTGGCTGAAAGCCTGTTTTCTTATGCTGCTGATCTTGTAAGGAAAAGGTTTGGAATTGAGAAAAGCCGCAATACCTTTACGGATAAGCTGCTTAAGCTGGGTATCACCTTTATACTTGCCGTCTTTGCCTGGCTTTTCTTCAGGGCTAACAGCATGGGTAAGGCGGTTGTTCTGCTGTCGCAGGTTTTCTCAGCCGATAACTGGACCGTATTGTTTGATAAATCGGTTTTCAAGCTGGGAATATCGGAGAATTACTTCAACGTTCTGCTTATTTCGGTCGGCCTGCTGGCCCTTGTAGATTATTTAAAATACAGGGGCAGGGATGTTGTGTCCGATTTCTTCAGGCAGAAGTGGTGGTTTCGGACAGCCGCAGAGGTTGCCCTCCTTCTCTTTGTCATGCTGTTTGGCTGCTACGGAAGTACTTATGACGTCCAGCAGTTTATTTACTTTCAGTTTTAGTGATAAGGCAAAATATGAAAAAAACCATAAAAACCATAACCGGAATAATTGCGGGGATACTCCTCTTCCTGGCAGGCTGCAGGTTCCTTAATATGCTGCTGGTTCAGGATGATATGTGGGAAAAGATCCTATTTCATTCCTATTACAACAGGGACAGATCAATAGACAATGTCTTTGTCGGGTCGTCCCACGTACTCTGTGATGTTGAGCCCTTTATGCTTGATGAGATAAACGGTGAATACAATTTTAACCTATCATGCCCCCAGCAGCGTATGGATACAAGCTATTACCTGTTAAGAGAGGCAGCAGGGCAGAATCGGCTTAAGGGCGTTTTTATCGAATGCTACTACCTGTGCATGACAGACCATGAGATATGGGACAGGGCATCGGGAGACTATAAGGTTTCGGACTATATAGGTGACCCGGATCATTTTGCGGCTGCGTGGCTTATAAGTGATGAGATGAGGCCTTCGCTCAATTCCCTTGCCATCAGGATGCATGCATCGGATAAAGACCATATGCTTGAAAATATCTTTCCCTTTGTAAGGTACAGGGAGAAGCTCTTTGATTGGGAGTATATGTCAAACAGGCTGTCGGTCAGCCTGTCTAAAGAAGAGCCGGAGTACTTCCTCCATCTTGACTATGAGGAGCCGGACGGGACTCCCTGGGTTCAGGAATACCGTGAGAAGGGGGACCTTTATTCGACCGGATGTAATCTCGATTGTGAGAAGATATTTCCGACAGACAGGAACCTTACAAAATACGGCATGGGTAAACAGAGTAAAGCCTATTTGAAGAAGTCGATCGAATACTGTTTAAATAAAAACATACCGGTTACGCTGTTTGTGTCCCCTGTAATGGATTTTCAGTTATTAAGTACCGGAGATTATGATAATTATGTAAGGGAATTAAGGGCAGTTGCGGATGAGTACGGAGTGCCATGTTATGACTTTAATCTGATAAAAAGGGACCGTCTTGATATAAAGCATGGGGAATACTACATGGATCCCGAGCATTTGAATACCACAGGGTCCGGGCTGTATACGAAGGTCCTTTGGGATGTTGTGAGCAGAACTCCGGAAGAGAATGAAGCTTCTTTTTATGATTCATATGCGGATTATCTTGCTGACGGAGAACCTGAGATATTCGGTCTCTATTACAGGCTGACAGATCCTTCGGATAAGCGCAATGAGGACGGAAGCCCCGTATATGAGTCAAGGGAATTCACGGTTGCTTCAAACAGGAGCGATATGCGCTACAGGATTGTTGAACGTTTGAAGGATGATGAAGGCAATGACGTGGATGAAGTGATCGAGGAGGACTGCAGCGGGACCTTTGTTCTGCCATCAGGCAGGCACGGAACCGTTATGATCACAACAGTGTACGAGGGCAGGGAATTAAGCCTTTCGGTTGATTTTTAACTGCCGGAAGGGGTATAATTTCAGTAAAGATGAGTAAGGAGGGTGTGTATGGCAGATCAGGACGAGAAGTTAAGTACCAGGATACGTAACGAATACATGGCTGATGTGGAACGGCTCAGTAAGTATATGAACTGGATTGAGAAGAAGTCCGGCAAGAAGGTCAGCAGCTTTTACGACGGCGAAGAAGGACAGAAGCTTATCCAGATCCCTGTTTACGACTCCACACTCCTTGCATTTGTTAAGGAGGCCAGGAAGACGAACCTTATGGACCGTAATTACAGGTACACTTATACTAGATATAAGATCAAGTCGGTCGATGATGAGCTGCGTTTATTGAGGCATGCCCGTTTGAGGGATATAGATCTTTTTAAAGGGATACTCAGCTCCTATGTTATTAGAGGACAGAGTAAGGGCTCCGTCTGGTCGGATGGAATGGAGCAGGGTGTATTCCTTGAACTCATGCGGAGGATGACGGCATTGTTCTTCTCCACAAATATGGATTAATAGCCGGATAAACAACCGTAAGCAGGAAGCCCGGAAAAATAAACACGGCTATTTTGCTGAATCAATAATATACTCTGAATATTTCAGAGTATATTATTATATTAGGTAAAGAACAGAAAATGAAGACATAAGAACCGTCCCCATGTCTTCATTAGTTACGAGGAGGGAAAAAGATGAACATGAATGACTTTGTTAACAAGGGTCCGGGTCCCGTGAATATCAACCGTGGATCCATGAAGAAGGCCGGGAAGGCTGCCGGAATTGTTATAGCAGTGATAGTGGTGCTTATAATCCTGTCCGGGTCCTTCTATACCATACAGGAGGAGGAACAGGCGGTCGTATGTACCTTCGGAGTACCCAAGGCCGTGACCCAGTCGGGACTTCACTTTAAGATACCGCTCATCCAGACAGTCCGTAAGGTCAATACGACGATACAGGGCTTCGCTATAGGATATTCGTCGGATTCGGACCTTAATTACAACGGTGCAGAGGGCGTCGACAACTCCATGATGATCACATCGGATTACAACTTTATCCATGTTGACTTCTACGCCGAGTACAGGGTTACAGATCCGGTAAAGGCCCTGTACGCATCCGAGGATCCGAGGCTTATTCTGGCTAACATTGCCCAGAACTGCATAAGGACAACGATCGGTTCCTACGGGGTTGACGCGGTTCTTACAACCGGAAAGAACGAGATACAGAGTAATATCAAGAACATGATCCTTGAGAAGCTGGATGCGATCGATATAGGTGTACAGTTGGTTAACATAACAATCCAGGATGCCGAGCCTCCGACAGATGAGGTCATCCAGGCCTTCAAGGCGGTTGAAACGGCCAAGCAGGGCAAGGAAACGGCCCTTAACAACGCAAACAAGTATCGTAACGAGCAGATACCGAGCGCTGAGGCTGAGGCGGATAAGATAGTTCAGGATGCCGAAGCGAAGAAGCAGGCCAGGATCAATGAGGCGGAGGGTCAGGTAGCCAGGTTTAACTCAATGTATGAGGAATATGTTAAGTATCCTGCAGTGACCAAGCAGCGTATGTTTTATGAGACCATGGAGGATGTTCTTCCCGATATGAAGATAATCATCCAGGGTGCGGACGGAAGCAGTGTTCAGCAGATAATGCCGCTGGACAAATTTAACTAAATGATAAATTTGATCAAAAGGAAAACACAGGCTTGTCTTCCCCTTGAGGGGAAGATGTCACCGAAGGTGACAGATGAGGTGATCAAAAGAACAGGAGATTGCACATATGGATACAAATACAACTGAACGTTTCGGTTTCGACGGGAAGCCGAAGAAGAATAAAGAAAATCAAAAAGCGGGCAGGAAAGCACTGGGGTGGATAATCCTCATTATCCTTCTGCTGATCATTTCCTCGGGTATTGTGATCTGCCATGAGGATGAATACAAGCTGGTAAGAAGGTTCGGAAGGGTTGAGAGGACAATCTCGAGCTCGGGACTTTACTTTAAGATACCTCTTATAGAGTCGGTAGATACGGTTCCGAGGGAGATACTTCTATATGACCTTCCCGCATCGGATGTTATAACTTCCGATAAGAAGACCATGATCGTAGACAGTTACGTTTTGTGGAGAGTCACGGATCCATTGAAGTTTGCCCAGACCTTAAGCTATTCGGTATCAAACGCGGAGAACCGTATAGACGCCCTTGTTTACAATGCGACCAAGAATACGATCTCAAATATGACACAGGATGAGGTCATAAGGTCCCGTGACGGCAAGATGACCATTGTCAATCCGGTAGCGGAAGAGGATGTAAAGGGCAATGACCTGGTTATCGAAGAGGAGGCTCAGGTGGTTAACATAAAGTCACTCACCGAAGAGATCATGGAACATATAGGAACCGTGGGTGACCAGTACGGAATAAAGATATTGACGGTGGAAGTTAAGAAGCTCGACCTTCCCGACAACAACAAGAACGCCGTATATACCCGTATGATCTCGGAACGTGAGAACATAGCGGCTAAATATACCGCAGAGGGGGAGGCCCAGGCCAAGATGATCCAGAACACGACCGATAAGGAAGTGTCAATAATGAGGTCTACTGCCCAGGCCAAGGGTGAGAAGATAAGGGCCGAGGGTGAAGCCGAGTACATGAAGATACTCTCGGAAGCTTATAATGACAAGAGCAAGAGTGACTTTTACTCATTCGTCCGCTCACTGGACGCAGCCAAGGAGTCCATGAGGGGCAGCAACAAAACCCTTATCCTTCCTGCGGATTCACCAATGGCAGAGGTGTTCATGAGCAATACCGCAGATACGAAGGCTTCTCCGGTCTATACACCCGGGCACACGGACAGGACCGTAAGCGCCAACACTGTTAACTGAAGTGACAGTTTAAAGACCCGGAGCAGAAGGTTTACTTATAAGGAAAACTGTGAGATAATACACAGGTAATGCCACTAAGGGAAATGCCTATAGAAGGTGTTTCCCTAAGTTGTGTTTATGAAGTGACATATTGGCTCTGATCCGATGTGTCAGTTGGAAAAGGAAGAGGGAATGGGAGCTGACCTGTATACGATAAAACCTGATACCGAGATTACCGGGAAGGTACTCGATGAGGCTTATGACGCCCTTGATACAGGGGGACGCCTTGAGATCGTGAGAAAGGGTAAGAAGATAAACTTCCAAAGGGAAGGGATCATGCTTATAAAGGCCGGTTTTATTAATATTGCCCAGGTGGCGGGTACGGGCGGTAACGGTCAATATATGATAAGCTGTGCCAAGGGCGAACGCAGGGATAAGCTTTTATCGGTAATTGTGCCTCTGTATAATGAGGAGGCAACGGCCGGTCTTCTTCTTGACAAGCTTCTTAACCGGAAGTGGAACATGCCTGTTGAGTTCGTTATCGTTGAGAGCAACAGCAGGGACAGAACGAGAGAGATCGCCATGCAGTATAAGGACAGGGAAGACGTTGTTCTTGTGCTTGAGGATAAGCCGGGCGGCAAGGGTAACGGCGTCCTTAACGGGATTAAACATGCGAGCGGTAATTATATTGCCATTCAGGACGGCGATCTTGAATATGACGTTGAGGATTACGATAAGCTGCTCAAGCCCCTGATCAATGATGAAACCCTCTTTGTGCTTGGGTCAAGATACAATAAGGATGACTGGCATATGCGAAAGTTCTCGGGCAGCAGGGCCTGGCTTGCCGAATACCTGAATCTGGGACAGACCCTCCTTACCTGGCTGCTTAATACGGCCTGTGGATGCAGGCTCCAGGATCCCTTTACCATGTATAAGATATTCCACAGGGACTGTATGTACGGGGTGAATTTCGTGGGCGGTAATTTTGGCCTTGACTGGGAGCTTGTGATACGTTTTATCAGAAAGGGTTATGTTCCGGTCGAACTTCCCATTTCATACAAGGCAAGGTCCTATGAGGAGGGCAAGCATATAGCCCTCATCGGAACTCCCATTGAAGGTCTTAAGATGCTCTGGCACAGCCGTTTTGCGTCGCAGGTTTATGATTACGGCGACGGACATGTAAACAG
>DPZM01000100.1:0-3638 GCA_003535955.1 Lachnospiraceae bacterium
GCAGGAGCAGGAGAAGAGGCTGCAGGGACTTCTTATAAGAAAATTTATAGTGACTCTTATAGTGGTCGGTATTGTTGAATTTATAATTACAACAGTGTCCGACCGCTTTGTCATGCCTGTGATGGCCGAAGCTTTCTTTGGGGACCATGAGATGAGCGAAGCATTTTCGACGGTCGCGGTTACAAGATATGTTCTTGAAATATTCCTGGGAGCGGTCATGGGCTTTATGATAAGGTTTCTTCCCTTACCCTTAAGGATTCCGGCAGGATCTTATATTGACAGGCTGATAGAAGGGGGAGAGAGCAGGTTTTTTGCTTCGGGACAGAACGGGATCATAGCACAGCTCCCGCTTCGGGAGAAGATAACCATAACGCTTCTGATCCTGGGGATAAGCCTTATTATGGCAGTTCCCTATATAGTGGCTGCGGTGAGGTTCACGATCGTGACCATGCGTGAATTCAAAAAGATCGCAGGCTTGCGGATGCAGGCAAGGAAGGATTACGAGAGAAGGCGCAATCTGATGATCTCGGATATAGCCCATGATCTGAGAACACCGATCACAACCGTATCGGGTTATGCCCAGGCGCTTGTCGACGGACTTGTGAAGGATGAGGATAAGCAGGCGTATCTTGAAGCCATATGCGCTAAATCAAGAGGGATGAATGACCTTATCCAACTGCTTTTTGATTATACAAGGCTTGATTCCGAAGGATTTGAGCTGAAGAAGGAAAAAACCGATATCTGTGAAATGGTCAGGGAATGCGCGGCCGGTCTCTACACCGATGCGGAGTCGGCCGGTATGGGCATGGATGTTGATATTCCGGATAAGAGTATCTTCCTTGATCTTGACAGGGCCCAGTTTAAGAGAGTCATAAACAACATAATGATCAATGCAATAAGACATAATGATAAGGGGTGTGACATAGGTATATCCGTCTGCGAGGACGGGAACAGGCTTAACATAACGATAGCCGACAAGGGGAAGCCGGTTCCTGAAGATATGGCCGTTCATATATTTGAACCCTTCTTTATGGGGGATGCATCCAGAAACAGCAGGGGTGGGTCGGGACTTGGGCTGTCCGTTGCTAAAAAGATAACGGATATGCACGGGTTTAAGCTCAGGCTGCTGCAGGGGTGCGATATGAATAAGATCAGAGGGATCGGGGACTACAGTAAAGCATTTGTCATCAGCATGGGACTGTAAAAGCAAAAACATCATAATCTTATTCGCATTGGCAACGAATTGTGATATACTTATTATTGGTGCATCATATACTAAAGAGATAATAAGAAAGGCGGATCGAATATGTCAACGGTAGCAGTAAGCAGTCTTATTGAGAAGATGGAACTCACAAATCTTACGCCCGACATAGACGTTAAGAACAGAAAGATAACGATACCCGATATCAACAGGCCGGCGCTTCAGCTGGCGGGATATCTTCAGCATTATGAGGCTTCCCGTGTGCAGATAATAGGATTTGTCGAGGCTACATATATGGAAGGTCTTGATCTGGCAGACAAGAAGGAGAGGTACGAACATGTTTTAAGCCATTCAACCCCCTGTTTTGTTTTCTGCAGAGAGATCCAGCCGGATCCTACCTTTGTGGATGTCGCAAGGGAGAAGGGAGTTCCCATTCTTGTGACCAAGCGTGCCACATCTGACTTTATGGCTGAGATCATAAGGTGGCTTAATGTTGAACTGGCACCCTGTATTTCGGTTCATGGTGTTCTGGTCGATGTATACGGAGAGGGCGTGCTTATAACCGGCGAGTCCGGCATAGGTAAGTCGGAAGCCGCACTTGAGCTGATCAAGAGGGGACATCGTCTTGTTACGGATGATGTTGTGGAAATAAGGAAGGTGTCGGAGGAAACCCTGATAGGGTCAGCTCCCGATATAACCAAGCATCTTATCGAGCTTAGGGGAATAGGTATCGTGGATGTAAAGATGCTCTTCGGTGTTTCCTGTGTTAAGGATACCCAGTCGATAGACCTTGTTATAAGACTCGAAGAATGGGACAAGGATAAGGACTATGACAGGATAGGCCTTGAAGAGAACTATATAGAGTATCTGGGCAATAAGGTTGTATGTCACAATATCCCGATAAGGCCCGGTCGTAACCTTGCGATCATATGCGAGTCGGCTGCTGTTAACTACAGGCAGAAGAAGATGGGATACAATGCAGCACAGGAGCTTTATTCAAGGCTTCAGAATTCACTCAATAAGAAGGAAGACGAGTAGGAACGGGAGGTTATTATGGACAGATATTGCTTTGGAGCCGATATAGGCGGAACGACTGTTAAGCTCGGGTTGTTCACACCCGGGGGAGATATTGTAAAGAAGTGGGAGATACCCACCAGGAAGGAAGATAACGGAAGCCATATACTTCCCGATATTGCGGCATCCATAAAGAGTGAGATGGCCGAGAGGAATTTAAATAAGGATAACATCATCGGTATAGGAGCCGGAGCACCCGGCCCGGTTGATAAGGACGGAGTCATCTATAAAGCGGTAAATCTTGGCTGGGGTGTCCTTAACATGAAGCAGGAGCTTAACAAGCTCACGGACCTTCCCGTAAGGGCCGGCAATGATGCCAATGTTGCGGCTCTCGGAGAGATGTGGAAGGGCGGCGGCGAAGGCTTCAAGGATCTGGTTGTTGTTACTCTGGGAACAGGCGTCGGAGGCGGTGTTATCATCGATGGCAAGGTAGTGGCCGGATGTATAGGAGGTGGTGGCGAAATAGGCCACATCCATATAGAGGATAATGAAGAAGAAAGTTGTACCTGTGGTAACAAGGGCTGCCTTGAGCAATATACATCGGCTACCGGTATCGTAAGACTCGCAAACAGAAGACTTAAGAAGGATAATATGGACAGCATGCTCCGTAACGGGGAGGTGAGCGCCAAGACAGTGTTTGATGCGGTAAAGGCAGGAGATCCCCTGGCCATTGAAATAGCGGAAGAATTCGGAAGATACCTGGGCAAGGGACTTGCGATAATCGCAGGGGTTACCAATCCCGAAGTGTTTGTTATCGGCGGCGGTGTGAGCAAGGCCGGAAATGTATTGATCGACTATGTACAGAAGTATTACAAACAGTATGTATTCCATGCAAGCAAAGATGCGAAATTCAAGCTTGCCACGTTGGGGAACGATGCGGGAATATACGGTGCAGCCAAGCTGATACTTGAGTAAGGGCGTAAAACGGAGTAAATATTGATAGGGTATAAAGGTGGGAGAGGATCATGAAGCAGAGCACGATTAATGCACTTAAGGACATACTTAGCGAGGGCGATCTCAAAACAGATGAGAAGATGAGCTCTCACACATCCTTCAGGGTCGGAGGACCGGCAGACGCATTTATCACACCCCGTAGTGATGAACAGATCGTTGAATGCATCAAGGTACTGAGAAGCGAAAAAGAAAAGTATTTTATTATGGGTAACGGCACCAACCTCCTGGTCTCTGATGAAGGCTACAGGGGGTGTGTTATCCAGCTGTATAAAAATTACAGTGAGGTATCCGTTTTCGGTAATAACATTACGGCCAAGGCCGGAGCTCCTCTTATGAGAATATGCAATGAAGCAGCCAAGCACGGACTTTCAGGTCTTGAATTTGCCTGCGGGATACCGGGAACTCTTGG
>DPZM01000100.1:3773-10213 GCA_003535955.1 Lachnospiraceae bacterium
TATATGATGAAGTCGGAATACGCGGCCAGTGAGATGAACTTCTCCTACAGACATTCTCTTGTTAAGGAAGAGCCCCTCATAGTGCTCGAAGTCGAGATGGAGCTTATGAAGGGTGATGAAGAGATCATAAGGAGGAGGATGGATGACCTTAAAGAGCAGAGAGCAGCCAAGCAGCCGATAGATGTTCCGAGTGCGGGTTCAACCTTTAAAAGACCGGATGGTCATTACGCAGGCAAGCTTATTGAAGATGCCGGCCTTAAGGGGAAGAGGCTTGGAGGTGCCCAGATATCCGACAAGCATGCGGGATTCATAATCAATGCAAACAATGCATCGGCCAAGGATATACTTAAGCTCATGATAGATACCCAGAAGACTGTTTTTGAGAGGTTCCATGTCAAGCTGGAACCGGAAATATGTTTCTTAGGTTGGAAGTAGGATGAGGTTTGTTATAGTCACCGGCATGTCCGGAGCAGGCAAAAGTACAGCCCTTAAATTCCTTGAGGACTGTGGATACTATTGTGCGGACAACCTGCCCGTACCTCTTATAAGCAAGTTTGTGGAGCTCCTTATGCTCCCTGATAATGAGATAGAGAAGGCGGCACTGGGAGTTGATGTAAGAACGGGTCACTCCTTTGATGAACTGGATGATGTGCTTGATGAACTGAAGAGCATGGGCGTCAGCTATGAGGTCCTTTTCCTTGAATCAAGCGATGAGATACTGATAAAGAGATATAAAGAAACAAGACGTGTACATCCCCTCGCCGGAGACGGCAGGGTGGATGTCGGCATAGCAAGGGAGAGGGAAGCCCTTAAGCATATCAAGCAGAAGGCCGATTATATCTTTGATACAAGCCAGACGCTTACCAGGGAACTGAAGGCATCCCTTGACAGGATATTTATAAACAACAAGGCCTATAAGAACCTGTTTGTGACCATTGTATCCTTCGGATTTAAGTATGGAATACCTATTGACGCAGATCTTGTATTTGATGTCAGGTTCCTTCCCAATCCCTATTATTTCGAAGAGCTCAAGCATAAGACCGGAAACGATAAGGAAGTAAGTGATTATGTCATGTCCTTTAAGGAGGCGGATGAGTTCCTGAACAGGCTTGAAGATATGCTTACATTCCTTCTTCCGAATTATATTATAGAGGGTAAGAATCAGCTGGTCATCGGGATCGGATGTACGGGGGGCAAGCACAGGTCGGTAACACTCGCAAATGCCCTTTATAAGAGAATGAGTAAATACGATGATTACGGATATAAGATAGAACACAGGGATATAGTAAGGATTTGATCAGAAAGCTTAGGGGAAATATATGTCTTTTTCCGGAGATGTTAAAGAAGAACTGCTGAGACATTGCGGGAGCTCGAGACATTGTCAGATCGCAGAACTTTCGGCACTTGTGTCTTTTTCGGGAACCGATATTGATTCCCTTATGAATAATGAAGGCTCTGCAGATGATCCGGGCAGTGATCCTGCAGCCAGAAAATACTTTACATTGCTTGAAAAAACATTTAATATAGTTAAGCGTGCGGACGAAGAACAGTTGAGGATGCTGAAGCAGGCTCTTTCAAGCCGGGTTCTCCTCCAGAAATCCTGCTGCAGGAGAGCATATTTAAGAGGAGCTTTTCTGGCGGCCGGTTCGGTGTCGGATCCCAACAGATCTTATCATTTTGAGATAGCCTGCAGGGATGAAAAGCAGGCGGAAACGCTTGCGGAGATAATGGATTCCTTTGACATCTCTCTTAAGACGATAATAAGGAAGAATCATCCGGTTGTTTATCTTAAGGAAGGCTCGCTTATAGTGGAAGCCCTCAATGTGATGGAAGCCCATGTTGCGCTTATGGATTTTGAGAATTCAAGGATCCTTAAAGATATGAGGAATTCCCTTAACAGAAGGGTCAATTGTGAGACGGCCAATATAGGTAAGACGGTTACGGCGGCAGTGAAGCAGACAGATGACATACAGGCAGTGATGAGAATGCCCGAGTATAAATCTCTTCCCTACGGGATAAAGCAGATTGCCGATCTTCGCCTTAAATATCCCGATGCATCGCTTAAGGAACTTGGGGAGATGTGTGACCCTCCCATCGGGAAATCGGGTGTGAACCATCGTTTAAGAAAGCTGTCCCTGCTTGCGGATACCTTAAGGAGGGATCCATGAAGCGGGACGAGCCCGCCAGACACAGTATTCTAAGGAATTAAGGAGTAATTCCTACATAATAACAGGAGGAGCATATTATGAAGAAAAAGAGTATCACCATTAAGCTTGAGAACGGACTCGAGGCCAGACCGATAGCAATGCTTGTTCAGGTGGCAAGCCGTTATGAGAGTTCGATCTACATCGAGACAGGAGACAAGAAGGTAAACGCCAAGTCTATCATGGGAATGATGACGCTTATCCTTTCGGCAGGCGATACCATAACAGTATCCGCCGATGGCAAGGATGAGGATGAGGCTCTTGAAGGAATCGACGAGTATCTGAGCGGTAAATAAGAAAAAGGGAGGATCAAAATGACTAACCCTATCGTAACGATAACAATGGATACGGGAGATGTGATCAAGGCGGAGCTCTATCCTGAGATCGCACCCAATACGGTTAATAATTTTATATCTCTTATAAAGAAGGGCTATTATGACGGACTGATCTTCCACAGGGTCATAAACGGCTTTATGATACAGGGCGGATGCCCTGACGGAACAGGAACGGGCGGCCCGGGCTACAGCATCAAGGGTGAGTTCTCGCAGAACGGGTTTAAAAATGACCTTAAGCATGATGCCGGAGTATTGTCAATGGCAAGGACTATGATTCCCGATTCAGCCGGATCCCAGTTCTTTATCATGCATAAGAGATCACCTCATCTTGACGGAGCCTATGCTGCATTCGGTAAGGTTACGGAAGGACTTGATGTAGTAAACAGAATTGCGGAAACAGATACTGATTTTTCCGATAAGCCACTGAAGGCTCAGGTCATGAAGACTGTTACGGTTGAAACATTCGGGGTTGATTATCCGGAACCGGATACTGTTTAGTAAGATCATAAACGGCTGATCCCGTATGATATAAATTAGATCCAGGACGGAGAGAAATGGCTAAAGAGAAGAAGGAGAAGGTCCGCAAGGAGAAAGAAAAAAAGGTTAAGTATACCGGCAAGACATCCTACGATCTGGGCACAATATTGATATTTTGTGCTTTTGCCGTGGCATCTATCGTAATGTCCAACTGCAGTAAGGACCTGTATAAGGAGAATCTGACCATGGTTGTGGTCACCTTTACGGTAGCTGTTCTGGCCGCCTTCAGGGTTGTGAACGCAGCTATGATACTTGCGGCACTGCAGACGGTCATCTTTATCGGACTTAAGATCGCATCTGCGGCATCGGGTGATTTTGACGAGAAGATATCACTCGGATGGATAGTTGTACCGGGACTTATAGTGCTGGGATATACATTCGTTAACAGGGCCAAGAAGGAAGCCGACCTCTCACAGGAGATCATGAACGATCAGATAAATGAGCTGATCATGACGGATCCCGTAACCGGCCTGTATAACCTTCGAAGCATGTATATGGACATTCAGACACAGATATCTTATGCCGAGAGAAACGGTAAGGATATTTGTCTTATGATCTTAAAGCCCAAATATACCGATGAATTAAAAGCGGTACTTAAGCCCAAGGAGTTCAAGGAGGTTATTGAGAGGCTCTCTAAAGCGGTATGTGATACCGTAAGGCTTGAAGACAGGGTGTACTCCTTAGATTCAGAGGGTGGATTCGGTATTATCCTCACGTGTGACTTGGAAGGCGCGGGACTGGTTGAGGATAGGCTTGCAGAGAAGCTTCGGGATGAGGAAATGTATTCCGGAGTTGTTTCGGGAAATGATATCCGGGTTGACATGCAGCTCGGATGTGTACAGTATGATGAAAAGCTCAACAGGGATGCGATAAGGTTCAAGGAACTTGCAGAGCAGGCCCTTAAGGATATAGGTACTGACGGAGGTGCTCCCGAAAGGCCGGTGGCCAAAAAGGTTGTAACCAAAAAGGTCATTAGGAAGACGGAAGCACAGGAAGGATAGGATATGAAATATTTTGTTACAGGCGGCGCCGGTTTTATCGGTTCGAATATGGTGGACAGGCTTCTTTCGGAACCGGAGAATGAGGTAATAGCATACGATAATTTTTCTACGGGAAGAAGGGAATTCTTAGAGGATGCACTTAAGAATGAAAGGTTTACACTGACAGAGGGTGATACCCTCGATCTTGATAAACTGACACAGGCAATGAAGGGGTGCGATTTTGTATTCCACTTTGCAGCCAATGCCGATGTGCGCATGGGTTGTGAGCATCCCGGGAAAGACCTTGAGCAGAATACCATTGCTACCTACAATGTGCTTGAGGCAATGAGGGCCAATGATATAAAGAGGATAGGTTTTTCGTCAACGGGTTCGGTATACGGTGAGGCTGAGGTCATCCCCACTCCCGAGAATGCGCCCTTTCCTGTTCAGACATCGCTTTACGGAGCAAGCAAGCTTGCGTGTGAAGGCCTGCTTGCGGCATATGCGGAGGGTTTCGGATTTACGGCATATATTTTCCGCTTTGTATCTATCCTGGGTGAGCGCTATACCCACGGCCATGTGTTTGACTTCTGTAAGAAGCTTAAGGATGACCCAACACACCTTCATATCCTGGGAGACGGACATCAGAAGAAGTCCTACCTTTACGTAAAGGACTGCATGGAAGCAATACTTACGGTTGTAAGAAGTGCAAAAGAGAAGGTGAATATCTATAACCTTGGTACGGATGAGTATGTTGAGGTGAATGATTCCGTAAGGTTCATCTGCGGTAAGTTAAATGTTAATCCCGAATTCACATATGAAGGCGGTGAGAGGGGATGGATCGGTGATAATCCCTTTATATACCTTGATACGAAGAAGGTAAGGTCACTGGGATGGGCTCCCAAGGCAACCATAGAGGAAGGCGTGGTTAAAACGGTCGAATATCTGATGGCCAACAGGTGGGTGTTTGAGGCGAGGGATTGATCAGGATTTTTCCTTATGATGAATTATGAAAAAACGGACTGGTGAGATACTTAATATACTGGATGATCAGTACGGCACGGATCTTGTGTGCTATCTTGATCACGAAAATGCGTGGCAACTTCTTGTTGCCACTATTTTGTCTGCGCAGTGTACCGATGCAAGGGTCAACATAGTTACAAGGGATCTTTTTGTCAAATACCCGTCGGTAAAGTCACTCGCCGGGGCTGACCTTCATGAACTTGAAGAGGATATAAAGAGCACAGGCTTCTACCATAACAAGGCGAAGAATATCATTGGCTGCTGCAGGAAGTTGTATGAAGAATACAAAGGTGAAGTTCCTTCGGATATAGATGAACTGACTGCACTTCCCGGTGTCGGACGTAAGACTGCCAATGTGATACGCGGCAATGTTTACGGTATCCCCAGCATAGTTGTGGATACACATGTAAAGAGGATTTCGGGGAAGCTTGGATTAACTAAAGAAACGGATCCCGTTAAGATCGAGTTCGACCTTATGAAGGAGATACCTAAGGACCATTGGATACTTATAAATATCCAGCTTATCACCTTCGGACGTGATATCTGCAAGGCCCAGAATCCTCAGTGTGAGAGGTGCAGGCTGCAAAGATACTGTTCATATTACAGATCGGGCAGATAATAAGCCTGTTATGATCTCGGCATCTTTTTCATGAACCATATGCAGAAGGCTAGAGAAGGAAAGAAGGTCAGAACATAAGCAAGCGGCTGGGCTTCTTCAATGCCTGCAAGGCCCCTTGTGCGGGACAGGATAAGGAGAGCCGGGATAAAAAAGACACCGCTTCTTAGGGATGAAAGTATTGATGCCCCGCTGCTGTGCCCCGAGCTCTGGAACATCATTTCCGTGACCATTGAAAGCGGGAGGAACAGAAGGGATATAAGCTGCAGCCTCAATGCTCTTGTGCCGATCTCAATGACCCTTGGGTCATCCCTGAACAATCCTATAACATTTTCCGAATTAATAAACATAGCGATAATGGCAGCGGCCATGAGTGACTCTCCTATTAGCAGGGTAAACTTAAAGCCGTCCCTTACACGGTCATATTTGGCGGCACCGTAATTAAAGGCGCTTACCGGCTGGAAACCCTGTCCGACCCCTAAGGCAACCGAGAATATGAAGAATGAGATCCTCGATACTATACTCATTGCGGCTACGGCTTCATCTCCGTGTATGCCTGCCAGAGAATTGAGGATTATGGTCGCAATGCTTCCGAGTCCCTGACGAAGGAGGGAGGGAAGGCCGGCTGCGATGATGCTCAGTAAGAGTCCGTTACCCGGATGAACGTTTCTTACAGACAGGCGGCAGGTCGTCCTGCCCCTTAAGAACATGGACAGGAGAATAAGGAAGCTTGTTATCTGGCTTA
>DPZM01000024.1 GCA_003535955.1 Lachnospiraceae bacterium
TGCCCCCAGGAGAGCCAGTGCGAGGGCAAGTGTATAAGAGGTATTAAGGGTGAGCCTGTTTCCATAGGTAAGCTTGAGCGCTTCGTTGCCGACTGGGCCAGGGAGAACGGAATAAAGCCGGAAGGTCCCAAGGAGAAGAAGGGTAAGAAGGTAGCCGTAATAGGTTCGGGTCCCGCCGGACTTACATGCGCGGGTGAACTTGCCAAGATGGGCTATGATGTTACGATATTTGAAGCCCTTCATGAGGCCGGAGGAGTGCTGGTATACGGTATTCCCGAATTCCGTCTTCCCAAGCGGAAGGTTGTTGCGGCAGAGATCGAGAATGTAAAGGCTTTAGGCGTTAAGATAGAGACTAACGTTATCATAGGCAAGTCGGTAACAATAGATGAGCTTATGGAAGACGAGGGATTCGATGCCGTATTTATCGGCTCGGGTGCCGGCCTTCCCAAGTTCATGGGAATTCCGGGTGAGACGGCAAACGGTGTGTTCTCAGCCAATGAATATCTTACCAGGAGCAACCTTATGAAGGCCTTCGATGAGGATTATGACACACCCATCAAGCCCGGAAAGAAGGTTGCTGTCGTTGGCGGCGGCAATGTTGCGATGGATGCCGCAAGAACAGCCCTTCGTCTTGGGGCTGATGTTACCATCGTTTACAGACGTTCCGAGGAAGAGCTTCCCGCAAGGGTTGAGGAAGTCCACCATGCCAAGGAAGAGGGAATAAAGTTCAACCTTCTTACCAATCCTACCGAGATACTGGTCGATGAGAATGGCTGGGTCAAGGGAATGAAGTGTGTGAAGATGGAACTGGGTGAGCCCGATGAATCAGGCAGGCGTTCACCGGTCGTTATTGAAGGGTCCGAATTTGAGATGGAGCTTGATACCGTGATCATGGCTCTGGGAACATCGCCCAATCCGCTTATTTCATCAACGACCAGGGGACTTGAAGTTAATAAACGCAAGTGCATAGTAGCCGAGGAAGAGTTCGGCAAGACCAGCAAGGAAGGCGTGTATGCGGGCGGAGATGCTGTTACTGGAGCCGCAACGGTAATACTTGCCATGGGTGCAGGTAAGGCGGCCGCAAAGGGAATAGATGAATATCTTAAGGATGCGTAAATATGTTTGAGAAGGCATCGGACAGGGCTGAGAATTACAGATCAGGAGCTTATTCCCTTCTGATCATCGGTATAGCAGGGCTTGTTTTCATTATCCTGTGTTTAATGGGGGTAATACCCATTAATCTGCCGGGATCATCGAAGATAGTATCCGGTATAGTTATGACTCTCGTCTTTCTTATCTTTCTTGCGGTCGGCGTAAAGTCACTTGATGATGCGAAGAAGTATGAGGAACAGGCTGACAGGGAAGAGAGGATGACCAGGGAGATCCATGACTGGTTTAGAGAGAACTATACAAAGGATACGATAGATCGGGCTGTTTTCTGGGAAGGTGATGATGACCGTGGTATCGAAGCGGACTATTTCAAACGTTATCAGTACATCAGACAGGTCATTGAGGACAAGTACGAATACCTTGCCCCGGATTATGCCGAGAAGATGATAGAAGATCTGTATAATGAGATCTATGAAGCTTAAAAAAGTGACACATTAGCTCTGAACTAATGTGTCATTTTATTGTAGGGGACAGGATGATGAATGAAAAAATAAGCATACTGAAGGAAAATATCGAAAAGCGTATAGTGGGTAAGGGTGAGCTTACAGACAGGCTTATAATAGCATTGCTGGCAGAAGGCCATGTGCTTATTGAAGATGTACCTGGTATGGGTAAGACAAGCCTGGCAAGAGCTCTTGCCGATTCTCTTGATCTGTCTTTTTCGAGGATCCAGTGTACGCCCGATACAATGCCGGGTGATATTACAGGTGTGTCAATATACAATTCGGCGACAGGTTCATTTGAAGTAATGACCGGACCCATAATGAACAATATTGTACTGGCTGATGAGCTTAACAGGACATCGCCGAAAACACAGGCGGCCCTGCTTGAAGCCATGGAGGAAGGTAAAGTCACAATAGACGGAAAGGATATGGAACTTCCCGGACCATTTATGGTCATTGGGACCCAGAATCCCCAGGAGCAGGCCGGGACTTATCCGCTTCCCGAATCCCAGCTTGACAGGTTTATGATGAGACTTTCGGTCGGATACCCTAAGAGGGACGATGCGGTAAAAATGGCAGAACTGTATCTTTCCGGTGATCTTCATGAAGAAACAAAAGCTGTTCTTACGGGAGAGGACATTTTGAAAATGCGTGATGAGGTCAGGAAAGTAAAGGTTAATGAGCACCTTGTAAACTACGCGGTCATGATAGTTGAAGAGACAAGGAATGATCCCGAAGTCTCATGCGGCGCATCTCCCAGGGCTCTTTTGTCACTTTTAAGGTGTGCTCAGGCTCATGCCATGTATGCCGGCAGGGATTACTGCATACCTGAGGATATACTGAGCGCGGCATCCCTTACCCTGCCGCACAGGATCATACTTACGGCACAGGCCCGGATGAACCGTATGTCCCAGGATAAGGTGCTGAAGAACATTATCGGTCATATTAAGGTTCCCGCATGAATATAATTGATAAGATCCATATAAAGCCGGCAGGCTTTATCATATATGTCCTGCTGCTTATAGCAGGTATTGTTTTTGCCAGCTTTTACGGCGGCATGCTTCCGTTTGTGATCCTCTACGGCCTGCTGCTTTTTTTCCCGGTTTCGTTTTTATATCTTATACTTAATTATCATTTTCTGTATGTTTATCAGGCACTTGAAGTCCACAGGCTCATAAAGGGAGACCGCCATAAGTTAAATGTTTCTTTTGAGAACACGGGCTTTCTTCCCATACATGACATGGAAGCGGTTTTGTATCTTGACAGATGTGATTTTTCCGGGAAAGACATCAATGACAGGATAAGACTTGAAGCAAGAGAAAAAAAGAAGATAAGCGCTAATGTCACATGTCTCTATGCCGGAACATACGAAATAGGAATAAAAGGGCTTAAGTTTTCGGATGCATTCGGGATATTATCCGTTACCTTTGTTGTTCCCTATTCATTCAGGGCAATAGTAAGTCCCAGGATAACCGATCTTGCAAATTCATATCTTGATATAGAGAATGTTTTAAACAGTACCGGTCTTAAGAGTGAGACAAGAAGGGAAGAGATACCGGGCAATGATATAAGGCCTTACAATCCGGGTGATCCTATAACAAGCATAAACTGGAAGGTGTCGGCCCGCCTTGACAAGCTCGCTGTACGCGTGCCGGACAGGATGGACACAAGGGTCATCTCGCTGTATCTTGAAGCCTCAAATGTGCCGGAAAAGTTTAAGGATACGGAGTATATCAAGAGAAGGGACCACTTCCTTGAATTTGCAGTATCCGCCGCTTACTATTTTGCAAGCAGGGGAATACCTGTGATGATCATATATCCGGCAGGTAAGATAACAGAAAAGAACATAGACTCTTATGAGGGATTTCTCGAGTTTTATAATGACGCATCCTCCGGAATATCCTACAGGTCGGATGATGAATATGACAGGATGCGCAGGCTCATACGGGAGAGGAGGATGGTGGATGCTTTACATGAAACAAGGGTTTTCATTTCTGAAGAAGCATCAGGCAGCGAAGATTTCTGTATTGTTACAGGCTGAGATCAAGCATATCCTTACACTCTTTGTTCTTACTGCTGCAGTTACAGAGTCGTACGGTTTGGTTCAACGGGATATATCGCAGACTTTTTCCGTGGCATGTCTTGTTTCGGCTGTACTTTTCGCGGCTCTCTATTCGATCCTGTTTTCCGCCTTTTTACTCTTTGCGGATAAAAGACCGGCTTCTTATGCCATGGCCATACCGGCCCTGCTTCTTACATTGCTGCTTTTAAACCGTATTCCTTATGCGGGAGAGGGGTATGAGTATTATATTTCTTACGGGATGATCGCGGGTGTCGTTTATGCCGTCTGGCTTCTGCTTCATCTGTCTGAGACGATCCCATATGCTGAATACCTGATATGGCTCACAGGGGATGTGATCATGGTATATCTGTATTTTACCGGCAGCGGTATCCTTACCCTTACATGGGCCGGTAAGGTCATATATACGGTCCTGCTTGTTTTGAGTATATCAGTTCTTAACAGAAAATATCCATTTGCATTTTTTGCTTTTTTTATGATCTTTATCCTGCTGACTCCGGTGCGCAAAGACCCGATAAACTGGGACCCGGTTGTTGACACCGGCCGGAAGGTCATTTTAAAGACAAGGGAAATGGCCAGTTCATTTTCCTATTATCTTTCGGAGATCGGCAGAGGATCCGCTTATTATACCGGTTATTCTTCATACGCGGTAACAGGCGATGCGATAGCCCTGTCCGGCAGAACGGAATTGGAATTAAGGACGATAGATAACCCGACAGTAACCTATACGGATGAAGAAAGCGGAAAAAAGATAAAAAGAAGAAGGACTGTATATCTTACCGGAGGAAGAGAACCCGACCCGGGAGCCTTTCTTGATATAATGTTCTCTTTTTATATCCATGGGGTTGACGGTAAAAAAGCGTATCTTTTTTCGCATATATCAGATATGGATATTTCTTATGTTTATCTTAAAACACATGATGAGATCATGCCGGAGTATACACTTAAGGCAACGGATAATGAAGGGGTTATTAAGAACGGAAGAGCTGAAAACAGGCTCAAAAAAGGATACCGTCTGAAGAGCCGGTTTATGGAGCTTGATCTTGGAAGCCCCTATCTTGCGGGTATAATCGCAAACCCCGTTGATCATATAAAGAAAAAGGATTTAAGTTATAAAAAAATGTCGTCATATGCTTTTGACCTCTATGGCATAAGGCTTCAGGAAATTGTTTCGGAGGATGATTATGCCATATGGCAGGAAGATTCAGGTGTGGATCCCGGATATCTTGATACGGAAGGTGTAAGCGGCAGGATGTATGAACTCGCGGAGACGATCACGGGAAGTTATTTGAGCGAATATGAAAAATGCAGGGCGGTTGAGAGCTATTTAAGACAGTATAAATATAATACACTCGTTTCCGGAACGGAAGGCGGAAATACGAAAGATGCGAACGGTTTAAGTAAGATTGCGGATGATTTTCTGTTTGATAAAGGTGAAGGATACTGCGTACATTTTTCATCCGCCATGGTAACACTGCTTCGTGCTGCCGGGATCCCTTCAAGGCTTGTATCAGGTTACAGGTACGTATTTCCCTTTGAAAAACAGGAGACATATGAGGTTTCGGGAAGACTTGCCCATGTATGGCCGGAAGCGTATATAAGCGGTTTCGGCTGGGTGACATTTGAGCCCACCCCGGCGATGTCTACAGCACAGGAAAGGACCTGGCACAGGCATCCCGCATTATCGGAAGGCGGTGAAAAAGAAGAAGGTTTTTATCCGGCGGCTCCTGTTTTTTCGTATGATGAAGCCGGAAGGGGGCCGGCGCCTCAGGTAAGTGAAGAACTTATAGCAAAAAGAGAAGAAGCGGACAGACATTTAAAGATCAGGGAAGCTTTAAGGCTTCTGCTCATAGTGCTGTCAGCGGCTGTTATTACGGCTGCCCTTATAATTATTACGGGAATCTTAGTAAAAAAGATACGATATTTTCGTTCTTCTCCGGTAAAGAGACTTATCATGGATGTTAAAGATATAAAGGCAATGGTGGGCGATAATGCAGCTGAAGGATTTTATGACAGAGGGGTATTATCGGATTACAGCCCTTATATACCTGACAGATACAGGGAGGAAGTACAGGAAATATTCGCAGTATATTACAGGATATTGTACAGGTGCGAAAGTGATGCCCTGAATTCCGAAGGTGTTAATGAAACCGAGGAGACTCTGGCCCGCGAATTAAGGAAGAGAATGAGAAATGAGCTTAAGGGAAGGTGGGGCCCACGGATTGACATGAGGCTTCCTTCTTGGCATAATTAAAACTTATGAATATAGATATATTATGTGTGGGTAAGATAAAAGAGAAATATCTTCGTGATGCGGTAGACGAATATACCAAACGTCTGAGTAAATACTGCAGGATAAACATAATTGAAGTACAGGATGAAAAGACCGTCGAAGGCCAGGGAGCTGCCCTTGACGGGAGGGTAAAAAAGCTTGAGGGGGAAAGGCTCATTAAATATCTTAGGGATGATGCCTTTAAGGTGACCCTTGAAATAGAAGGCAGGCAGCTTGACTCCCCGGAACTTGCTGACAGGATAAACAAGCTGGGCATAGATGGTATCAGCAGGATCCAGTTCATAATAGGAGGGTCGCTCGGACTTGACGAGGGCGTTACCGGGAAGTCGGATATGGCGCTTTCTTTTTCGAAGATGACTTTCCCTCACCAGCTCATGCGTGTTATACTTTTGGAGCAGATATACAGAAGCTTAAGGATAATCAACAACGAACCATATCATAAATAGCTGATATAAATTTACAGGAGAATCATGCCGGAAGGATTATTTGAACAGTCAATTGTAATAGAATCATCATATGCAGGAAACGTATTCGGGGAGCTTGACTGTTTCGCCAAGAAGATCGAGAGGTCATTTCATATAACGATCGTGGAGAGGAACGGTTCCGTCAAGCTTATGGGGGGCAAGGAGGATGTTGAATGTGCCTCCGATGTTCTGTGTGAGCTCGTTGCCATTGCAAAAAAGGGGAGCGAGATAAACGAACAGACGGTTAATTACTGCATATCAATGGCCATGGAGAATAAGAAGGGAGTGGCCTCCTCACTTGATGATAAGGTGATATGTCATACGATAAACGGCAAGCCCATCAAGCCTAAGACCCTGGGCCAGAAGGAATACACGGATTCCATAAGGGATAAGATGATAGTGTTCGGACTCGGGCCTGCAGGCACCGGTAAGACCTATCTTGCGATGGCAATGGCGATCACTGCCTTTAAAAATGAAGAGGTATCCAGGATAATCCTTACAAGGCCTGCTATAGAAGCGGGAGAGAAGCTGGGATTTCTTCCGGGTGATCTTCAGAGTAAGGTGGATCCATATTTAAGACCCCTGTATGATGCCCTGTATCAGATAATGGGTGCGGAGAGTTTTCTTAAAAACATGGAGAAGGGACTTATCGAGGTGGCACCTCTTGCATATATGAGAGGACGTACCCTTGACAACGCCTACATAATCCTTGATGAGGCGCAGAATACAACACCTGCCCAGATGAAGATGTTCTTAACAAGGATCGGTTACGGTTCCAAGGTGGTGATAACAGGTGACCTGACCCAGAAAGACCTGCCAAGGGACACGGTTTCGGGACTGGATGTGGCAATAAAGGTTTTAAAGGATGTGGATGAAATTGCCTTCTGTCATCTTTCAAGCAAGGATGTGGTAAGGCATCCGCTTGTCCAGAGGATCGTAAATGCCTACGAAAAATATGAGAAAAGAGAAGAGGCACGCAGGGAGAAGAGGGCAGTTTCATATAAGATGAAAAGAACACACAGGCAGGGGTAAAGAGTGACTTACGGAATAGATTACGAAATCGAATTTAAACCTGATTTTGAACCCGAGGAATGGTATCACAAGACGGTTGACGCAGTTCTTGAGGCAGAAGGATGTCCCTATGAAGCCGAGGTGAATCTGCTAATAACGGATGATGAGGCAATAAGGGAAATAAACAGGGAACAAAGAGATATAGATTCTCCTACGGATGTTTTGTCTTTCCCGATGGTACAGTATGATGTCCCGGGTGATTTCTCGAAACTTGAGGAAGCTGACGACTGTTTTAATATGGAATCCGGAGAACTACTGTTAGGTGATATAGTTATATCTGCGGACAGGATAAAGGAACAGGCCCTTGAATACGGCCACAGTGAACTTCGAGAATTCACTTTTCTTATAGCCCACAGTATGTTACACTTAATCGGATATGATCATATTAGGGACGAAGACCGGGAGCTGATGGAAGAACGCCAGCGCAGGGTCATGGATATTCTTGGAATATTCAGATAACCCGCTTCAAGGATCATAAGATTCAGGACGGCCTGAATAGCGAAGTTACCAGAGGATATAAATGAGCGATCGTGAAAGCAAAAGATCCAATTTCATCGTGCAGGGCGGGATACTGGCCATAACCGGCATCATCTCCCGCATCATAGGCCTTGTATATCGCATCCCTCTTCAGAAGAGGATCGGCGACAGCGGTATGGGTTATTATTCAGCTGCATTTCAGATATATTCAATAATGCTCATAATCTCATCATATTCCCTGCCAACAGCGGTGTCCAAGCTGGTTGCGGCCCGCGTTTCCAAGGGGCAGTATAAAAATGCCAGAAAGATATTCCGCGGCGCAATGTTTTTCGCCTGCATAACAGGCGGCGCCACCTGTCTTATAGTTCTGTTCGGAGCCGACTCCATGGCTTCCAACATCATGAACCTTCCAAAGAGTGCAATAGCTTTAAGGGTTTTGGCTCCAACACTTTTGATAGTAGCCGTTATGGGTGTTATCAGGGGTTATTTCCAGGGGCTTGGCACGATGATGCCCACTGCCTTTTCCCAGCTTTTTGAACAGGTTGTAAATGCGGTAATATCAGTTGTTGCTGCCATATATCTTTTTGAGTACGGAACAAAAGTATCGGGGCTTTTGCACGACCAGACATTTTCCGCAGCATACGGGGCTGCGGGGGGAACTCTTGGTACGTGTACCGGTTCCTTTGCAGGCCTTCTTATGCTGGCTGTGATGTTTGCCGTTCACAACAGGGAAATGAAGGTCAATATCTCGAATGACAAGACAGCCAAGAATGATGGCTTCCCCAAGATATTCAGGATCCTCATAATCACGATCCTGCCCGTGATCTTAAGTTCCACCATTTACAATATTTCGGATATACTCGATCAGGGTATATTCGGCTCGGTAATGGCAAAAAAGGGCATGAATGAGCATGACATCGCTTCATACTGGGGGATTTTCTCCACCAAATACAAGGTAATAATCAATGTACCGGTAGCCCTTTCGAACGCACTTTGTTCATCGATAATGCCGGCACTTACGGCCTGTGTCGAACAGGGTAAAATGAAGCTTGCAAGGCACAAGGTACGGCTGGGAATGAGGTTTGTCATGATAATAGCTTTCCCATGCGCAATGGGACTGAGCATTCTGGGGCGTCCGATCCTGTCCATGCTCTTTACCGGCGAGATCGAGATACCTGCAAGGCTCCTTCGAATGGGTTCGGTTACGGTTGTGCTTTACTCCATGTCAACACTTTCAACCGGTGTGCTTCAGGGTATAAACAAGCTGAATATTCCGGTAAGAAATGCAGCGATCGCACTGGCTGTCCATGTCGGTGTGCTCTATATGTGCTTCATCGTGTTTGACCTTAAGCTTTACGGTGTTGTTATAGCACTTGTTGTATTTGCCCTGACTGTATGTGTTCTTAACTGGATAAGCATAGGCAGATATATGTCATATAAACAGGAAATACGCAAGACATTTGTTATTCCCTTTATAGCTTCCGCAATAATGGGACTTGTCATACTTCTTATGTATCTGCTCATAAGGAAAGGAACTTCTGACAATATAGCAACGGTGCTTTCAATACTTATTGGTATATGCGTGTATTTTGTTTCGCTTCTTAAGCTTAAGGGGGTAAACGAGTATGAGATAAGAAGCTTCCCGGGAGGGGATTTCCTGGCAAGAATCGCGCTGTTCTTAAGGCTGATATAAAATATGATAAAAGTAGATAATTTAAAGCTACCGATAGGTCATACGGATGATGACCTGTCGGAAAAGCTTGAGAAAACACTGAAACTGAATAAGTACGGTAAGGACTTAAGTCACCCCGGTTGTTCCTTCAGGATTCTTAAAAGGTCATTGGACGCAAGGAAGAAGCCGGAGCTTTTTTATGTATATTCACTGCTTGTGACTCTTGAAGACGGACTCGAAGAGAAGGTTCTGCGAAATGTAAGGGACAGGAATGTATCAGCGTATCAACCTGTTGTTTACAGGCCGCCGGAAGTTCTTGGAGACAAAGAACTTACAGGACGTCCTCTGATAATCGGTGCGGGACCTGCAGGACTTTTCTGCGCATATGAACTGAGTAAGAGGGGATATGCGCCCATGGTCATAGAGAGGGGCGAGAGAGTTGAAAAAAGAATTGAGACCGTAAAGGAATTTTTCAGGGGCGGGCGGCTTAATACTGAGTCGAATGTCCAGTTTGGTGAGGGAGGAGCGGGAACCTTCTCGGACGGTAAACTGAATACGGGAGTCAATGACAAGATGGGGCGCAACCAATATGTCCTTAATACCCTTGTAAGCTTTGGAGCACCCGAAGAGATCGCATATACGTCAAGGCCGCACATCGGAACCGATATTCTGGCCATCGTTGTCAGAAATATGCGGGAGGAGATAATAAAAAACGGCGGTGAATTCCTGTTTGAAACGAAAATGACCGGATTTGACACCGACGAACATGGCATAACGGGTGTCAAGGTCGTGAATGACGGAAATGAAAGTGCCATAACGAGCAACTGCATGATACTCGCAATAGGGCACTCGTCAAGGGATACCTTTACAATGCTTAAAGATAAAAATGTGGATATGACTTTAAAAGCCTTCGCAGTAGGGTTGAGGATCCAGCATCCCCAGGAAATGATAGATATGAACCAATACGGGGTAAAGGGTAAGGAAGGTCCCGGACCGGCTGATTATAAGCTCACCAACAGGACTTCGAAGGGTCGGAATGTATATTCATTCTGCATGTGTCCGGGAGGATATGTCGTAAATGCGTCAAGTGAGGACGGAAGGCTGTGCGTAAACGGAATGAGTTATTCGGGAAGGTCCTCCTTGAACGCCAATTCCGCCATAATCGTAAGTGTGACCGGGGATGACTTCGGTTCGGATGATGTACTTGCGGGGATGGAATTCCAGAGAAGGCTTGAGGAAAAAGCTTACGAGCTTGGAGGTGGGACAATACCGGTGCAGGAATACGGGGATTTTAAGAGCAATACCCTTTCGGGGGGAGGGGGCGGCATGACACCCCAGATAAAGGGTGATTATAAGCTGGCCAACCTAAGAGAACTGCTGCCTGATGAGATCAATGAGGCTATCATTGAATCAATTGATAAATTCGGTTATACTATTGAAGGTTTTGACAGGAATGACGCAATACTCGCCGGAGTTGAGTCAAGGACTTCATCACCGGTCAGGATTTTAAGGAATGACAACTATGAAGGGAGTATTAAAGGTCTGTATCCCTGCGGCGAAGGAGCGGGATATGCCGGCGGTATAACCAGTGCTGCGATGGATGGCATAAAGGCGGCGGAAGCCATAATGAAAAAATACAGGCCTTTAACCGTATAAGATATTTGATCATAAGAGGAAATGAAATGAGAAATACCGATCCAAGTGAAAGAGAGATAGAGCTTAGGGCCAGGATCAAGGACAGAAAGAGAATAGTAGTAAAGATAGGGTCTTCATCACTGCATCACATGTCTACAGGAGAGTTAAACCTTACCAAGATGGAGAGGCTGGTCAGAGAACTGTGTGAACTTAAGAATCAGGGTAAGGACGTTATCCTGGTCTCATCGGGTGCTATAGCTGTGGGCAAGAAGGTAATGAACATTAAGCCTACGGATAAGGATATACCGGTCAAGCAGGCATGTGCTGCAATAGGCCAGGCAAGACTTATGATGATATATCAGAAGCTGTTTGCCGAATACAACCATACGACAGCCCAGATACTTATGACCAAGCATACAATAGTTGATGATGTCAACAGGAGAAATGCCCACAACACGTTCACGGAGCTTCTTAAAATGGGAGTCATTCCCGTTGTTAATGAGAATGATACTGTTGCCGTACATGAGGTAGAGGATACTATAGGAGATAATGATTTCCTCTCGGCAATTGTAGCTTATCTTGTGGGCGCGGATATGCTTATCCTTCTTTCCGATATAGACGGCCTGTATACCGATGATCCGAGAGAGAATAAGAATGCGAAGTTTATTTCTCTTGTGGAGAATCTTAACGATGTTATGGATATGGGCAAGGAGTCAACCGGAAGCATGATAGGAACCGGAGGAATGAGTGCCAAGCTTCATGCGGCAACCGTTGCGGTTAATGCCGGCGCCGACATGGTAATAGCGAACGGAAAGGACGTAAGCGTTATCCATAAGATCATGGAGGGCAGAAATTACGGGACCCTCTTTGAGTCGGACAGGGATGAGAATTTTGATATTGCGGAATTCATAGACAGGACATGACATGTAACCGGAAGGAAACCATATGGATCTTGAAGAAAAGATAAAGAGGATAAATGAACTGTATCATAAATCGCAGGATGTCGGTCTTACCGATGAAGAGAAGGAAGAACAGAAGAGGCTCAGACAGGAGTATGTGGATTCCGTAAGGAATAACCTAAGGAACCAGCTTGATAACATAAACATACAGGAAGTCGACGGATCCATTACAAATCTTGGCAAAAAATACGGTAAGAAAAATGACTGATCCAAGCATCCTGAAAAAGGAAATAAGGAAACGCCTTATATATGAACGGGGTCATATAGATGAAAAAGACCGAAAGCAGAATGATCTTAAGATCTTTAATAAGCTTGTGGGATTAAGAGAATACAGGGAAGCAGACCTCATACTTGTTTATGCATCATATAATGGAGAGGTTGACACTTCCCGCCTTATTGAAAGAGCTCTGGCGGATGGCAAGAGGGTTGCCTGCCCAAGCTGCAGGATAGAGGATGATGAGCCCTTGCTTGAATTTTACAGGATCACCTCTTTCGATGACCTTAGACCCGGGTTTAAAGGGATACCCGAGCCGTGCACAGGCAGCAGAGATAAGCTTACCCTTGAAGAGACAGACGGGTGCCTTGTTATAGTCCCGCTTGTAGGTTACGATAAGGCAAACAACCGGCTAGGTTATGGGAAGGGATTTTACGACAGGTTTTTTGCTTCCCATAAGGCTCTTAAGAAGATAGGACTTGCTTACCTGTGCCAGGAGGAAGAAAAGCTTCCCACAGATGATCATGATGTAAAACTTGATATGATAATAAATGAAAAGGATTAAGCTTTAAGGAGCATTTATGAGGGAATCGATCTTTGACCTTGCCCCCGGGACGGAACCCGAGAGGCAGTATTATTTTATAGAGAATGCCGCAGGTCTTATAAGGAAAAAAGAGGAGGAGGCAGGTCATCCCCTTTCCTTCCATGTTACCACCTTTGGCTGTCAGATGAATGCCAAGGATTCCGAAAAGATGGAAGGAATACTTGAAAGGACTGGACTTACGCCCTGTGACAATGAGAAGGAAGCAGACTTTGTACTCTTTAACACCTGTACCATAAGGGATAATGCCAACCAGAAGTTCTACGGACATCTGGGTTCCCTTAACGGTAAGGACTGCAGGAAGGACAGGATCGTTGCCGTATGCGGCTGTATGATGCAGGAAGAAGAATGTGTTGAAAAACTTAAGACTTCCTACAGGTTTGTGAATATCATTTTCGGAACCCATAATATATACAAGCTTGCAGAGCTTTTGTGCAGGTACCTTGAAAATGATGAGACGGTCATTGATGTCTGGGACAAACCCGGTGATATAGTTGAGGATATTCCCTCGGCAAGAAAATACCCCTTTAAGTCCGGAGTCAATATAATGTACGGCTGCAACAATTACTGCACCTATTGTATTGTGCCTTATGTCCGCGGAAATGAGAGAAGCAGGGATGCGAGAGAGATAATACGCGAATGCGAGAAGCTTGCGGGTGAAGGAGTTAAGGAGGTAATGCTCCTTGGACAGAATGTCAATTCCTACGGAAACGGTACGGAAGGGTCGATGAGCTTCCCCAAGCTGCTAAGAGAGGTTGAGAAGGTTGAAGGGATTGAGAGGATACGCTTTATGACATCCCATCCCAAGGACCTGTCGGATGAACTGATAGAGGTGATGAAGGATTCCGGGAAGATATGCAGGCATATACATCTTCCCCTTCAGTCAGGAAGCAGCAGGATACTTAAGGCCATGAACAGAAGGTATGATAAGGAGAGTTATCTTGAACTTGCGCTCAAGATAAGGAGGGAGCTTCCCGATACCTCAATAACGACCGATATTATCGTCGGCTTTCCGGGTGAGACAACAGAGGATGTTGATGATACCATAGATGTAATTAAGAAGGTCGGTTTTGAAGGGGCATTCACGTTTATCTATTCGCCGCGCACGGGTACACCGGCTGCGAAGATGGAAGGAAGGCAGGATGATAAATGGATAAAGCGTGAATTTGACAGGGTCCTTAAGACCGTTCAGGAAGAAAGCAGGATCCATGCGGGCAGGTTTTTGGGAGATACACAGGAGGTTCTCGTTGAGGAAATAAACACACAGGATGCTGCCCTTGTAACCGGCAGGATGGGCAATAACCTTATGGTGCATTTCCCGGGGGATAAGAGCCTTGTCGGCAGGATAGTAAATGTAAGGCTTACGGAATACCGCGGCTTCTATTATATGGGAGAAGCCGTCTGAATAGTTACAAATTGTTATATTTTAAGTAATAAAGATTTTGGGAGGAAATTATGAGCAAACCGATGACAATGACACAGAAGATACTGGCTTCTCACGCAGGATTGCCTTACGTGGAAGCCGGACAGCTTATCGAGGCGGACCTTGATCTTGTTCTGGGTAATGATATCACGAGTCCCGTTGCCATTACGGAAATGGGTAAGATGAGCAGACAGTCTGTTTTTGACAAGGATAAGATAGCCCTCGTAATGGATCATTTTACGCCCAACAAGGATATCAAATCGGCCGAGAACTGCAAGTGCGTACGTGAATTCGCGATAAGACATGAGATTAGCAATTTCTATGATGTGGGAGAGATGGGAATAGAGCATGCCCTTCTTCCGGAAAAAGGACTTGCCGTAGCGGGAGATGCGATAATAGGAGCTGACTCACATACCTGTACCTACGGTGCGCTGGGAGCCTTCTCAACAGGAGTGGGAAGCACCGATATGGCAGCCGGAATGGTTACCGGCAAGGCCTGGTTCAAGGTTCCTTCCGCAATAAAGTTTAATTTAACGGGTAAGCCTTCGCAGTGGGTGAGCGGCAAGGATGTGATCCTCCATATAATCGGTATGATAGGGGTTGACGGAGCCCTCTACAAGTCAATGGAATTCACAGGGGAAGGCGTTAAAAACCTTACCATGGATGACCGTTTTACTATCGCCAATATGGCTATTGAAGCAGGCGGCAAGAACGGGATATTCCCTGTGGATGAGCTTACCGAAGAATACATGAAGGCTCACGGAAGCCGTCCTTATAAAGTATATGAGGCTGATCCCGATGCCGTATATGATGAGGAATATACCATTGATCTGTCGGCACTTAAACCTACCGTAGCCTTCCCTCATCTTCCCGAGAATACTCATACCGTTGATGAGATAAAGGATCCGATAAAGATAGATCAGGCAGTTATAGGCTCATGTACCAACGGACGTATAGATGACTTAAGGACAGCGGCCAGGGTGCTTAAAGGCAAACATGTAAAGAAGGGGGTACGCTGCATAGTTATTCCCGCAACTCAGGCAATATATCTTCAGGCAATAGAGGAAGGGCTTGTCAGGACCTTTATCGAGGCAGGAGCTATAGTATCAACTCCCACCTGCGGTCCCTGCCTCGGAGGCCACACAGGCATACTTGCATCGGGTGAGAAATGTGTTTCGACAACCAACAGGAACTTTGTGGGACGTATGGGAGCGGTTGATTCCGAAATATATCTTGCATCACCTGCGGTTGCTGCCGCAAGTGCGATCGAAGGATATATATGTGCACCGAATCAGGATCAAACCATTGTGCAGGATAAAGGATGAAGGAAATACGAAAAGATAAGAGGAGACAACAATGAAAGCAGAAGGAAAAGCATATAAATACGGTGATAATGTAGATACCGATGTCATCATACCGGCAAGGTATCTGGCCATACAGGACAGGGAAGAACTTGCGACGCACTGTATGGAGGATATAGATAAGGACTTTGTGAATAAGATAAAGAAGGGGGATATTCTTGTTGCAGGCAAGAACTTCGGCTGCGGCTCATCAAGAGAGCATGCCCCGCTTGTTATAAAGGTTTCGGGAATAAGCTGTGTCATAGCGGAGACCTTTGCAAGGATATTCTACCGGAATGCGATAAATATCGGTCTTCCCATCATAGAATGCAGGGAGGCTTCCGAAAGGATCGACGATACAGATGATGTTGAGATCGATTTCGACAGCGGTATCATCAGAAACATAACAAAGAACGAGGAGTACAAGGGACAGCCCTTCCCGGAATTCATGCAGAAGATCATTAAGGCGGAAGGACTTGTTAACTACATAAACTCAAATAATTAAGAGAAAACACCATCCTCGGGATGGTGTTTTTTTTGATGCTTGAAACATGTGTTCGGATGTGATAGAATGCACATATGTTTAAATATTTCGGCAGGAATGACTGTATACTTATTGCGGTTTTGATACTCGGAGCGCTCGCCGCTGCCTGCATTTATCACATTTCCGGTAAAGACGGTAAGCTTGCAAGGGTGTATGTTGATGGTACACTGACCGGAGAATATCTTCTTTCGGAAGATGCAAGAATTGACATAAACGGGTACGGCGGCGGGATCAATACACTTGTAATAGAGGATGGTGCTGCATTTATTGAGGAAGCTGACTGCCCTGATAAATTATGCGTTCACCAGGGCAGGGTAAGCAGGGAAGGAATGGAGCTTGTATGCCTTCCCAACAGGGTGGTCGTAAGGATAGCAGGGAAGGATGAGAATGAAACAGATGCTTACACATGGTAATGAAGGCCCTTCCGGAAGGATTGCATTAACGGCTCTTATGACATCACTTGCGGCAGTGGCCGGATATCTTGAGATGCTTTTTCCGATAGATATCTTCGGTATCCCGGGTGTTAAGCCGGGGCTTGCAAATATAGTATCTGTTATTGTCCTGTATATGTTCGGGCCGGCATATGCATTTATGGTGATGGCTGTAAGGGTCATTCTGATCGGATTTATGTTCGGCAATATGTACTCTGTAATATACGGGCTTACCGGCGGTGTATTCAGCGTGACGGTCATGTATCTGCTTAAAAAAACAGGACTTTTTAAATGCACGGGTGTGAGCGCGGCCGGAGGTGCTGCCCACAATATCGGACAGCTGCTGGTTGCCCGGGTGACCCTGGGTGAGCTTAACCTTGTATATTATATGCCGGTCCTTGTTTTATTTGGGACTTTGTTCGGAAGCATTTCAGGTGTACTTTCGGAAATGATCTACGAAAGGATCAGTAAGGGGGATAACAATGATAGGATTTTTGAGAGGGAAGCTTGAAGCCATATACGATGAACGGATCGTAATAGATGTAAACGGTATGGGCTTTAATGTCAGCATGCCGGTAAGAGAGCTTGAGCTGCTTGAGCCCATGGGGTCTGATGTAAAGGTTTATACTTATCTTGCTGTACGTGAGGATGCCATGCAGCTGTATGGATTTATCACAGCCGATTCATTGGAGCTTTTCAAGCTCCTTATACAGGTAAACGGAATAGGCCCCAAGGGAGCGTTGGCCCTGTTATCGGCAATGAGTGTTGAGGATCTTCGGTTCGCAATAATGTCAGGGGATGTAGGGACCATATCAAAGGCGCCGGGTATTGGGGCCAAGACTGCACAACGCCTTATCATAGACCTTAAGGATAAGGTAAGCGTCCGTGACATGCTTAATACATATTCCGTTAATAATATGTCAGCTGTACCTTCCGAGATGAATTCCGCGAGGGCCGAAGCAATAGAAGCACTGACTGCTCTTGGCTACAGCTCCACGGATGCATTAAGGGCAGTACGGGAATCGGGAGCTGATGAAGCTGCCGATACCGAGACTATCATTAAGCTTGCCTTCAAGCAGCTTGCAAGGTGAGGTGAGATATGGAGAAGCGATCGATCGAAACACGACTTACTGAAGAGGATGTTAAGATAGAAGGGTCACTCAGACCTCAGTATCTTAATGATTATATAGGGCAGGAGAAGTTAAAGAGCACGCTGAAGATCTATATAGAGGCGGCGAAGAAGAGAAATGATCCCCTGGACCATGTGCTCTTTTACGGCCCTCCCGGTCTTGGCAAGACAACATTGGCCTGCATCATAGCCAATGAGATGGGTGTAAACATCAAGACAACATCCGGGCCGGCCATAGAGAAGCCGGGTGACATGGCAGCGATACTTAATAACCTTAAGGAGGGTGACGTCCTCTTTATCGATGAGATACACAGGCTCAACAGACAGGTCGAGGAAGTGCTCTATCCCGCAATGGAGGACTATGCCATAGATATCATGATCGGCAAGGGGGCCGGAGCCAAGTCAATCAGGATCGATCTTCCAAGGTTTACACTGGTAGGGGCTACAACAAGGGCGGGACTGTTGACGGCACCGCTGCGTGACAGGTTCGGTGTCATACACAGGCTGGAATTCTATACCAATGAAGAGCTTAAGACCATAATACAACACTCGGCCGTGATACTTGATGTTAAGGTGGATGAGGATGGTGCCATGGAGATGGCCAGAAGGAGCCGGGGAACACCGAGGCTTGCCAATCGTCTTCTGAAGCGGGTGCGTGACTTTGCCCAGGTCAGGTTTGACGGTGATATAACCGATGATGTGGCAAGGCAGGCCCTTGATCTTATGGATGTTGACAGGATGGGACTTGATCATATTGACAGGAATTATATCATGACTATGATAAACAAGTTCGACGGCGGACCGGTGGGGCTTGATACGATAGCAGCTGCAATAGGTGAGGATTCGGGAACGATTGAAGATGTTTACGAGCCCTACCTTATCATGAACGGCTTCATAAACAGGACACCAAGGGGAAGGGTGGCGGCCAAGGCTGCCTATGACCACTTCGGTTTGGCTTTGGATAAAGCCGAAGAATAAATAAATGTTACATAAATATTAAAATATGATTTTTTTTAAAATTAAGAATTTTTCTGATGACAAGATAAAAATATTTGCTATAATTATATATGGGTAATTTTATTTGTCACATAAGAAAGGGGACGAGTATATGAAAGGGAAACAATTAATAGGGGTAGGCGCAGTATGTCTGGCTGCAGCCTTAACATTCGGTGTACCCACAACCGTTAGGGCTGATGCTTTGCCCTGTACGGTAGCTTATCTTAATCAGGCAAAGGCGCAGCAGTCCGCAGCAGCAGCGGAACTTAATTCGGCCAAGGCTGTACTGGCTGAGAAGCAGGCCAAGCTCAATTCATTCACATCAGCGGGTATCAATTCGGGAACTGATTACCTTAATGCGGTAAATGAACTACAGGCAGCACAGGGACAGGTAGAGATCAAGCTAAGCAGGCTTAATGATGCCAACAGTTTTGTGAAGGATTGTGAGAGCAAGTACGCGGTTGAGGACAATGCCGACAAGTCTTATAAAGCGCTTCAGGATGTAAATGCCCTTCAGGCTGCCAAGCTGGCATATGATAATGCACAGGCTATTGCAAATGCGGCATTGACTGCGGTTAATAATACCAAGGCAGCTATAGCGGGTTATCAGACACAGCTGGCAACAAGTCCTGCCGTACAGTCACAGATTGATGCATTGAATGTTCAGCTCAATTCGCAGACAGCTGATTATAATAACAAGCAGGCAATCGCGGATCAGAAGAAGGCAGCTTATTCGGCTTTACTTAATTCCGGCTGGGCTTCATATGACAAGAAGCCGATCGAATATATTTATAACAGGGATGATATGAGATCTTATACGGTAACTGACCTTAACAAAGACGGCAAGGTCGATGGCGAAGATTTCTTTATCGGTATAGGCTATGTACAGGGTGGAGGTAAGAACGATCCCATATACAGACAGGATCATTACCTCGAAGAGGCAAGGAATGTTCCGATTCATTGGATGGAAGCATATTTCAATGAATATAATCAGGCCAGGTATAAATATAAGTCATCGCATTAACAGAGGTGAATAATAATGTCTTCAAAGAACGATACGGAAGTTATTATCGGCGGTAAGGTCATTCGCTTGAGCGGTTACGAGAGTGAGGAATATCTCCAGAAGGTTGCTGCTTATATTAATGGTAAGATAGCTGAATATGAGAAAGTTGACTCTTTCAGAAGACAGCCTCTTGATATGCAGAATGTATTGATACAGCTAAATGTGGCTGATGACTATTTTAAAGCGAAAAAAGAGCTTGAAGAACTGACAGAGGAGCTTGAAGCCAAGGATAAGGAGCTGTATGATATCAAGCATGAATTGATCGCTGCGCAGATAAAGATGGAAAGCAAGGATAAAATGATAAAGGATTATCAGAAAGAATTATCCAAAATATGATTTTATGGGGCTGTCAATGACAGCCCCTCATTTTTGACTGAAATATGGAAAATTGCAAAGACAGTAAAAAAACTGAATTACTGGCCCCGGCAGGCGACTATGAATGCTTTCTTTCGGCTGTAAAGGCCGGAGCCGATGCTGTTTATGTGGGAGGGCCTAAGTTCGGGGCCAGGGCTTATGCAGTGAATTTTACACAGGATGAGCTTCTGAAAGCCGCAGACCATGCGCATATACATGGAAGGAAGCTCTATCTGACTGTTAATACCGTTCTGAAGAACAGGGAGATAACAGAACTTTATGATTATATAAGCCCCCTGTATGAAGGTGGAATAGACGGAGTTATCGTGCAGGATGCAGGTGTAATAAGAGCCCTTAGAGGATCATTTCCGGATCTTCACATTCACGCAAGTACCCAGATGGCGATAACAGGGAAGGAAGGAGTCCTTCTTCTTAAAGATATGGGAATAAGAAGGGTGGTTCCTGCCAGGGAATTAAGCTTAAAGGAGATAAAGGAAATACGGAAGGAAACCGGTATGGAGCTTGAGTGCTTTATACATGGAGCGCTGTGTTACTCCTATTCCGGCAAATGCCTTTTTTCCAGTATCGCAGGAGGAAGGAGCGGGAATAGAGGGAGGTGCGCAGGTCCCTGCCGTCTGCCCTATAATGATCAATATATCCTAAGCGCAAAAGATATTTCGACAATTGATATTCTTCCCGATCTGATCGAAGCCGGAATTTCTTCATTCAAGATAGAAGGAAGGATGAAGAGCAGGGAGTATGTTGCGGGTGTTACCGGAATATACAGGAAGTATATAGACATGTACCTGACTGAGTGCAATGACGATAAAAAACAGAAATACAGAGTAGACGAGGAAGACCTGCGTGAACTTGATGAACTGTATACAAGGAGCGGACACTGCAGGGGCTATTATTATTATCATAACGGGGCGGACATGATCACGGTGAGCAGGCCCGGCTATGACTCGGCCGATGATGAAAGGATGAAGGTACTGTTCAACAAATATACAGGGCAGGACGATAAGCTTAAATGCACCGGTTATATACGGGCATTTGTAGGGGAACCTCTCCTTGCAAGGGTTGAATGCAGCGGCAAGAGAGCTGAATGTATCGGAGAGGTGGTTGAGAAGGCATTGAAACAACCGACTTCGGAGGAAAACATCAAAAAGCAGTTTTTAAAAACAGGAGATACACCCTATAAGCTTGAAGAGCTTGTCATTGATAGCGGGAATGATATCTTCATACCGGTATCCGCGCTGAATTCATTGAGAAGACAGGTATTTGAGCTGCTTAAGGACAAAATGACTTTGCCTTATAAACGCAGGAGTGATAACAGGTCAGCATTTAATAATATGACTTCGGAAAAAACCGGAAGTGATATTAAGGACTTAAGCAAGGCATTTCCCGATGTAAATATAAGGCTTGATTCAATTAAGCTTTTTGATACGGTTTTGGACTCAGGACTTGGAGATATAATATCAATAGACGTAAAGGAATTCAACAGATACGAAAAGAATACGTATGCTGTCGATAAAGACCTGATAATAAAAACGGCAGAGAAAATACATGCTAAAGGAAGCAGGTTTTTTCTTGCCCTGCCGCCTGTTATAAGGCATTGTTTTTTTGACAGGAACAAGGTTCTTTCGGATATACTGACCGAGGGACCGGTTGACGGTGTTATAATAGATAATTATGAAAGCCTGTACTATCTTGGGAAGCTTGGATTTAAAGGGAGAGTAACAGGAGATGTACATCTCTATTGTACCAATGATCTTGCGGCTGAGGCTTTGCATGAACTGGGGATCGATGTTCTGACTTATCCGCTTGAATTAAATGCCGGTGAACTTAACCATCTTAAATTAAAGAAGGGAGAGTTTATCCTTTACGGACGTGCTCCCATGATGATATCGGCCCAGTGTACACAGAAGACTATTGACAAGTGTATAAAGGATAACGGAGTGTCGGATATAAGGGACCGGTTCGGCAATGAATTTCCGGTTGTAAGAAACTGTGGCGAGTGTTACAACACGGTTCTGAATTGCGTACCGACTATGTTCGCATCGAAAAAAGAGATTCCTTCAGATATCACCCCTGATTCTTACAGGATCCATTTTACCGTGGAGGATAGGGATGAAACGGAAAGGGTGCTTGACTTCTACAGGGCTTTTAAGCGGGGTGAAGAAAACGAAGTATTTAGAAAAAGGACACTTTTACATCTTAAGAGAGGAGTAGAGTGATTGGAAACGATAATACACACATTTTCCAATTACATACTGATAGCCCTTATGACGATATATGCCTTCCAGTGCTTCTATGTATTCCGCTATAAATCGGAAAAAGACAGGGACAGCATATATTTAAGCCAGGTTCTTGCAATGTCGCTTATATACCTTATATCATTTGGTATTATCTGGCTTAAAACGGGGGATAACAATATCCCCAGCTTTTATGCTCTTACCCAGCTTATCCTGTGGTCGATCATATTTTTGTACAGGAAGCTGTATCCTGAAGCAAACAAGCTTCTCGTAAACAATATGTGCATGCTTATGAGCATAGGCTTTATCATTCTTGTAAGGCTGAATTACAACAAGGCCAGGAAACAGTTTATGGTGGTTCTTTTTTCAGCCCTCCTTGCACTTGTTATACCGTATGTTCTCAAACGTTTTAAGAGACTTCGAAGATTTTATAAGCTGTTTGCCGCCGCAGGCATGGCTGCGCTTGCCTTTGTACTTGTTTTTTCGAGGACGATCAACGGCTCCAAGCTCAATATAAAGATCGGAGGAGTGGCATTTCAGGCTTCGGAATTTGTTAAGATAATCTTTGTTTTTTCGATAGCGGGAATACTTACATGTTCAAAATCAGAAAAGCGGCTTATGATGGCAGCCATCGTTTCTGCCATTCATGTCCTTCTTCTCGTTGCATCAAAGGATCTTGGTACGGCCATAATATTCTTTATTGTATTTACCATTATGGTATTTGTGGCAACCGGAAGATACAGATATCTTATCGGCGGGATCGCAGGAGCAGCGCTTGGATCTGTGGCAGGATATATTATGTTCTCTCACGTAAGGGTCAGAGTTCTGGCCTGGCGTGACCCTCTTGACACGATCGAGAATTCCGGCTATCAGATAGCCCAGTCTCTTTTTGCGATAGGTACGGGAGGATTTAAGGGCATGGGCCTTTACGGAGGAACTCCTGACAGAATACCGCTTGTGGAATCCGATTTTATCTTTGCTGCCATATCCGAGGAGTTTGGGGTGATCTTTTCGATAGGCTTGATACTGATATGTGTCAGCTGTTTTATCATGTTCATGAACATAGCCATGCGTTTTAACGATCTTTTTTATAAACTGGTTGCAGTAGGATTTGCTGTCACATACGGCTTTCAGGTTTTTCTTACAATAGGAGGCGTAAGCAAGTTCATACCTCTTACGGGCGTGACCTTGCCCCTTGTCAGCTACGGAAGCAATTCCATTATGGTATCGCTTATAATGTTTTCGGTGATTCAGGGCCTTTATGTATCCGTAAGAAGTTCAAACCGGGATGGGGTGTAAGCTTAAATGTTTAAAAGCAGGATCAGGGATGACAACGAAAAAACAAATAATGAGATATTGTTTATAACCTATATTTTTGCCGCCGTTTTTGTTGCGCTGATATGTTATATAGTTTACTTTACCGCTTTTAAGAGCGACGGAGTTATAAACAATGCATATAACCTTAAGAGGGGAGAGATCCTTGAAGAGAAGACGGTGCGTGGGACGATCATTTCCGGGGACGGTCAGGTGCTTGCCAAAACCGTAACAAAGGAAGACGGAAGTGAAGTAAGGGAATACCCGTATGCCAATGTTTTCGCCCACGCGGTGGGTTTTATGGCCCGGGGCTGTATCGGTATAGAGTCGATGACCAATTATACACTTCTTAACTGCTCGGATTTTTTCGCTGAAAAGATCGGAAACGATATGCATGGAATTAAGAATAAAGGGGATAATGTTATTACAACACTTGATACTTCGCTTCAGACAACAGCTTCTCAGGCCCTTGGCGACAGGAAAGGGGCAGTGGTACTGATGGATGTAAAGACCGGATATATACTTGCCCTTGTGAGTAAGCCTGATTTTGATCCGAACAATATTGATGAAATATGGGACAGTGTTAATAATGATACGGAAAACAGCCCTCTTTTAAACAGGGCTACCCAGGGACTTTACCCGCCGGGTTCTACCTTTAAGATAATAACGGCATTGGAATATATCAGGGAGAATAAAGATGCTTCCTCATATGAATTTGACTGTACGGGACATTTCGAGTATGACGGAGTTAAGATAAACTGTTATCACGGGCAGGATCACGGGCATATGGATCTTGGTTTAAGCTTTGCGAAATCATGCAACTCATCCTTTGCCAATATAAGTTCAGGCCTTGATAAAGGTAAATTCGGCAATACCTGCAATGAACTCCTTTTTAACGGCAAGATGCCCTGTCCTTTCAGCTATAAGCAGAGTACGGTCGATCTTAACAGTGATTCCGATTCTGCCGATCTTATCCAGACGGGAATCGGACAGGGAAAAACCCAGATAACTCCCATTCATATGGCAATGATCACTTCGGCGGTGGCAAACGGTGGAATACTGATGGAGCCAATGGTGATCGATGAGATCAGGAATTCGGGAGGGGTTGTCGTGAAGGACATAAAGATCAGGGAATACGGACGCCTTATGAGTGAGGATGAGTCGGCAAAGGTCCGGGAGCTTATGAGAGGCGTTATACTTAACGGTACAGGGTCAAGGCTACAGGGAACTGTCGGGTATGATGCTGCAGGTAAAACGGGTTCGGCAGAATACTCGAAAGATAAAACAAAAAGCCATGCATGGTTTGCCGGCTTTGCTCCTTATGATGATCCTCAGGTTGCAATAACAGTTATCGTAGAAGGCGGAGGATCGGGCGGCGAGACTGCCGTTCCTATAGCGAGAAAGGTATTTGATGATTATTTCAATGGGAAGTGATCAGATGAGCTTCTCAATATACAGGTTCTTGTTCTGACTCAGATCAATATAATTGTTTCCGGTACGGACCATGGGACGGGACAGGTTATTCTTGTTGATTAAAACTATTGAACATTCGGTTCCGTCGTTTAACATAACTTCCTTACCTATGTATTCCTCGACCATCCTGCTCAAGAAGGTAAGATAAAAAGCGACATCATATCTTTCGAGTCCGTCCTTCTCGAATATATCAATGACCTTAAAAGGACATAAGGGATCGCGATAAGCCCTGTAAGATGTCATTGCCTCATATGCATCTATTATGGAGATTATCTTGGCGAACTTATTGATCCTGTCAGCGGCAAGATGCTGCGGATATCCGGTCCCATCGCAGCGCTCGTGATGCATAAGGGCAGCGAGCTTGATATTGATATCGATGTTCAGGTTCTGGATAAGGTTATATGAGTGGACAGGATGCGTCCTCATGAGGGCACGCTCTTCATCGGTAAGCTTACCGGGCTTGAAGATAAGATCCTTGGGTAGCTTGAACTTGCCGATATCATAGTAGAAACCACATAGGATAAGCGTCTGTAATTCCTCCTCGGATAAGGAGAACCACTTGCCGGTATAGCGGCAGATAAGGGCAACATTTAATCCGTGAGCATACAAAAGATCACTGTCCTTGATCTCAAGAACCGCAAGCATATCCAGTATTGTTGTTTTGCTGTGCTCAAAGGGGGTGAAGATATGATCGACTATAGCAAGAAGATCACTGTTGTTGGGCGGAACCTTCTTAAGGATAAATGAATCAAGGGCCACCTTGTATGCCGTGAAGTTGGCGATGTAGACGGATTCGAACTTCTGGAATGATTTGGAGACCTTGATCTTTTCAAAATATGTTCTGACCCTGTCTTCTTCTTCCTTGATCTGGACACACTTAATAGGGCTGACCAACAGCTTCTGAATAGTCAACTTGTCGAGTATGGTATCCTTTTTTACTAACAGGTTCCCCTTATAATCGGTTGTGTCTTCCGCAACCTCCATACCTGGCTTAAGAGCAACCGTTGCAACCAGCTCCATGATCGTCACCTCATGAATAAAGTATAAAAATATAAATAATTATTGTCAACCAAAACATGTAAAATAGAATACATCAGACTACAAAACAATATCCGATTATGCTATAATCCTAAATATATGCGATAAGGGCAGGTAAAATGATTAGATATTACGAAAATCTGTATCTGACCGACAGTACAGAGAAGAACTTAACCAGGATCAAGAGAAGATTAAGGCTCGGAGCCGGTATGACGAGCCTTTTTGTGATAACCCTGTCAGACAATCCGGGAGATATGTTTAACATAATCCATGCTTCCATGTTTAAGATAAGAAGGATAAGACATGCCGACCATCTGGTGATAGGGCTTGCCGAGAGCAGGCGGAAGGCTTATGATATCATAACGGGGATCGTAACCGGGCACTATGCAAGGACCGGTGGGTATGATGGTATCAGGGATTACTTTTTGGAAGGGAAGGACTGATGCTTGCAACCATTCTTTTTATATTAAAGATCATCGGTATAGTTTTACTTGCCATTCTTTCCCTGGCGCTTTTTATAATACTGATCGTACTGTTTGTGCCTGTAAGGTATACAGGATACGGTAAAAAAGAAAAGGAAGAAGGAAGTCCGATAACAGCAGGTGCCAAAGCCACATGGTTCCTGAAGATATTAAGGGCTGATTATGAATACAGTGAAAATGCAGGAAGATTAACGGTAAGAGTGTTTGGCATCCGTTTAAAAAACAGGGAAGAGAAGGAAGAAATAAGAAGACTCAGAGAAGAAAAGAAGGAACTTAAGAGAAGAAATAAAGAGAGATCAAAAAAGAAACCGGGAAGCTCTAAGACAAGGGTTGAGTATACAATGACCGAGTATGATGATTCGGGGAATGTATTCAGGGAGAATACCATAGATCTTAAGGGTATACTGGTGGAAGATCATCCGGATAAAAGGTCTCCTTCGGAGGATGTTATATCATACGGACAGGAAGAGGATGTCGGGGAGAAAGCTGTTAAACCGGATATCTTTGAAAGGATCAACGGGCTGTTTGCTGATCTTAAGGGTAAAATCCTAAGGATATTCGGTAAGATCAGGGATGTGATCAAAGGTCTGTTGTCTAAAGCTAAAGAGGCTGAATACTATATCGATGCCTTATCGAATGATACGTTAAACAGGCAGGCAATAGCATTTATAATACAAAAGGGTAAGTCGCTCTTAAAGAGCATACGTCCCAGAAAACTTAAAGGATTTATTGATTACGGGGCAGATGATCCGGCTGATACGGGCATGGTGCTCGCGGCAGCAGCTATAGCATACCCGCTTTACAGTCCCGGACTTAAGCTTAATCCTGATTTTGAAAATAGTGTTTTGGCATTTGATGTATCCCTAAAGGGCAGGATATACATATTTGTTCCGGTAAAAACCTTTATAGCCCTGTATTTTAACAAGAAGGTTAAGAGACTGATAAGGATAATGAAGAAGGAGAACAGTAATGGCAGGTAATTTCAAGGAAATTGTTGATTCAATGCTTAACGGGATGGATGGTTTTCTCTCCAGTAAGACGGTTGTGGGAGAACCTACTGTGATCGGTGATACGATCTTAGTTCCCTTTGTTGACGTTTCCTTCGGCGTGGGAGCCGGGGATTTCAGAGGTGAGAAGAAGGCAAACGGTGCCGGTGGTCTTACGGGAAAGATGTCACCTTCGGCAGTTCTGGTTATCCAGAACGGAACAACAAGACTTGTAAATATCAGGAATCAGGACAGCATGACCAAGATACTTGATATGGTTCCCGATCTGGTAAATAAGTTCGCAGGTAAAGAAAATGATAACGAACTGTCTGATACTGAAATAAAGGATGCGGCCTTTAAAGAGGAATAGAATTGGTTTCCATAAAATAATTACATAAATTTCGAAAAACCCCTTGAAAAAAATAACAAGGTTATTTATAATACAGTATATAGTGCTTCGAAGGGGAAGATGCACTATGTGTAGTTAAACGGGATTATAAATAATAAGGGGACAAAAATGGATATTGCACAGAATATTTCTGTAGAAGACATGGCGTCTATCAAGCTGTGGCTTTTGCAAGAGAGCCAACGTCTGGAATATGCCAGAAGGTCGTTTGAAAAAGAGAAGCAGGAATTCGAAGACAAGAAGCAGAAGTTTGAAGCCGAGAGAAACATTATAATGGCAACTGTATCCGAACAGGCCAGAAGAACCGAGCTTGAATCGAAAACTCTTGCAACAGAGAAGGTTCTTTTTCAGCAGAAGCTGGAGATCCTTGAGGCCGGATTCAGGACACTGTGTAAAGAGAGGGAGGATTTCGAGACCGAGAAGGAGAAGTACAGAAACAGGTATGCTGCAACCGGATCTTCGGGTAAGGGTTCGGTACATGTATCGGCATACAACACGGGAGTCTTCTTTAATGGTGTTGATAATGTTCTCGCACTTAAGAAAAGGTACAGGGATCTGCTGAAGATATTCCATCCGGATAATATGGACGGAGATAATGAAACCGTACAGGTGATCAATGAAGAGTATGCGATACTGAAGGAGCAATTTTAATATAGAAGAAAAGAGACAGCAATTGTTTGCTGTCTCTTTTTCTAAATGTAAAAAAAAGAAATAAAAAAGGAGACGGAGAACCGTCCCCTGTCTTCTTAAGCTCGTTCAACCTTACCTGACTTAAGGCAGTTGGTACATACATGAAGTCTTGTAGGGGTTCCGTTAACCTTGCACTTAACCCTCTTAACATTTGCATTGAAAATTCTGTTGGATCTTCTATGTGAATGACTTACATTGTTGCCAAAATGAACGCCTTTTCCACAAATATCACATTTTGCCATCGGTTCGCACCTCCTTATACAGTCATTATCATACTCGCAGTCTATACCCGCAACAAGATGTATTCTATCAGATGTTTTTTATAAATGCAAGCATAAATCTGTAAAAGAATAAAAAATCGGCATTTTCTTTTTGACGGAAACAGTGTATACTAATTTAGTGTATGTGTACATTCCATAAAGGAGGGGTTTTATGAAGGGCTATATTAAAACCAAGGTTGGAAGTGTCAGTATAGATACTGAAGTTATTGCCCAGTATGCCGGATCCGTTGCGGTTGAATGCTTCGGTATAGTAGGCATGGCCGCAGTCAACATGACTGATGGTATTGTGAAGCTTCTTAAGAAGGAGAAGATCACGAGGGGGATAAACGTGACTCTTAAGGATAATCAGCTCACGCTTGATTTTCATGTAATAGTTGCATACGGGGTAAGTATAAAGACCGTATGTGATAACCTTATCAGCAGCGTAAAATATAAGGTTGAGGAATTCACGGGACTGAATATTGAAAAGATAAACATCTTTGTTGAAGGTGTCAGGGTTATAGATTGACAGGAGGATCATTAAATTGAGTTCGAACAAAATTGACGCAAAAACACTTTCAAAGATGTTTTTGACAGGTGCCAAGGCTCTGGAGGCCAAGAAAGGATGGATAAACGAGCTTAACGTATTCCCCGTACCTGATGGGGATACGGGTACAAATATGACAATGACGATAATGACAGCCGCAAAGGAAGTTGCTTCCATGGGACTTATCGAGATGGAACCCCTTTGCAAGGCGATATCTTCAGGATCTCTCCGTGGGGCAAGGGGTAATTCCGGTGTTATTCTCTCGCAGCTCCTCAGGGGATTTACTAAGGCCATAAAGGACAAAGAGGAAGTAGATATCCCGGTTCTTGCCAGCGCCTGCAACAAGGCTGTTGAGACAGCATATAAGGCAGTAATGAAGCCCAAGGAAGGTACCATACTGACTGTTGCAAGGGGAGTGTCTGAGAAGGCAACCGAAATATGCAACCAGACAGAAGATATAGGTGAATTCATAAGGATACTGGTTGACACAGCCGAGGAAGTGCTTAAGAAGACACCTGACATGCTCCCGGTTTTAAAACAGGCAGGTGTGGTTGATTCCGGAGGTCAGGGACTTGTTGAGATCCTTAAAGGTGCTTATCAGGCATATCTGGGCAATGAAGTCACCTTTACTGTTGATGAAGATGCAATGCCGGGTATTACCAGCGAAAAGAGCTTTGAGGTCCAGGCTAATTTTGAGATAGAATTCGGTTACTGTACCGAATTCATAATCATGCTTGATAAGGTTTTCAACGCTAAGAATGAACAGGATTTCAAGAACTTTCTGGAGTCAATAGGTGATTCGATCGTATGTGTTGCCGATGAGGATTACTGCAAAGTTCATGTTCATACAAACGATCCCGGTCTTGCCATACAGAAGGCCCTCACATTCGGATCCCTTACAAGGATCAAAATAGATAATATGAGAGAGGAACACCAGGAGAAGCTCTTCAAGATAGGCGCTAAAAAGAGCAATGGTTCCGTGGCCTATGAAGAGATAAAGGACCGGGATGTTCCCGAGGTTTCCGAAAATGCCGGAGACGAAGAGAAGGTTGATGAACCTTTGCATCAGGCCGGTGGAGTTACCGAAGAGATACGAAAGGATATCGGCTTCATCTCGGTTTCCATGGGCGAAGGGCTTGACAAGATATTCAAGGGTCTGGGTGTTGACAAGATCATTTCCGGAGGCCAGACAATGAACCCGTCTACCGAGGATATGCTTAAGGCCGTCAGGGAGATAAATGCTGACAATATATTTATCCTTCCCAATAACAAAAACATAATCATGGCTGCCAACCAGGTTCAATATATGGTTGATGATAAGAAGATATACGTAATACCCACAAGGACAGTACCACAGGGTATCACAGCTCTTATCAATTACACTATCGGTGACAGTGCGGAAAGCAATGATAAGGTTATGAAGGAAGCAATTGCCGATGTTAAGACCGGCCAGGTGACATATGCTGTAAGGGACACCGTGGTAAATGACAGGGAAATAAAGCAGGGCAACATCATGGGGATCGGAGACAGGGACATCCTGGCAATCGGTGATGACATCAATGAAACCTCCATAGAGATGCTTAAGAATATGGTTGATGATAACTCCGAGCTTATAAGCATTTATTACGGCAAGGATACCGATGAGCAGTATGCGGCTGATTACTGCAAGAAGGTAGAGGGGATGTTCCCCCAGTGTGATGTAGAGATGCATTTCGGAGGCCAACCGATATATTATTATGTGGTTTCTGTTGAATAGAATATAAAAATGAATAAAAATACAGACATTAAGAATCTTAAGGGCATAGGCGAAAAGACAGAAGCTTTATATCACAAGGTCGGCATATATACATATGGCGACCTTGTATATTATTACCCAAGGGATTATATACAATACAATTCTCCCGTTCCCGCAGGAGAAGACATGGCAGGAAAGTTCGTTTTTGCAGATGTCAGGGTAGAAAGCCGGCCACTGCTCCGAAGGGCGGGGAAAATGGCTGTCGTAACATGCAGGGTCAGGTCGGGAAACATACTGATCAATGCAGTATGGTTCCATATGCCATATATCACCAAAACACTGCTAAAGGGCGGCACTTATGTTTTCGCAGGCACATTAAAAGAGTCAGGCGTTTCCTATTCCATGGACCAGCCCCTTGTCTTTACCCCCGCTCAGTATGATGAGATAAAAGATACACTGCAGCCCATATATCCTCTGACAAAAGGCCTTTCCAACAACTCCGTAAGAAAGTCCATAAAACAGGTTCTTAGGCTTATCGATGATAAGTCTATGGCAGATGGCATGTCTGAGAAAGAGGCTTTAAATACGATACATTTTCCAAAGGATCCGGAATCTCTTAAGAAAGCAAGAGAGGCTCTTGTTTTTGAGGAATTCCTTCTGTTTATATTACGTCTTAAGCTTCTCAAAGCCGAAAACATTAAGGCTGAGAATGACTTTGAAATTCATAAAAGAGAAGAAACAGATAAGCTTATAAGCAATCTACCCTACGAACTCACACAGGCACAGCTTCGTACTTTTAAAGAAGTGGAGAACGATCTGACCCGTAAAACCTCAATGAGCAGGCTCATACAGGGGGATGTCGGGAGCGGAAAGACCATAATCGCTTTTCTCGCGTGCATAACGGTGGCCCTTAACGGGTATCAGTCTGTAATAATGGTACCTACCGAGATACTTGCCGGGCAGCATATGGATTCATTTGCAAGACTTGCGGAATCAAACGGACTCATGATCCCCGCATGCCTGCTTACGGGTTCCATGACACAGGCTCAGAAACGGAAGGCCTATGAGAGGATAGAGAGAGGAGAGGTTAAGCTTATCATCGGTACTCATGCTGTGTTTCAGGAGAAGGTCATTTATAACGATCTGGCTCTTGTGGTCACGGATGAGCAGCACAGGTTCGGTGTAAGACAGAGGGAGACATTGACGGCTAAGGGTAATAAATGCATGCCCCATGTGCTTGTAATGAGCGCGACGCCGATACCCAGGACCCTGGCTATAATGCTATACGGTGATCTTGACATATCCGTAATAGATGAGCTGCCTGCAAGAAGGCTTCCGATAAAGAACTGCGTTGTCGGGACAGGTTACAGAAAGAAGGCATACGAATTCATTGAAGGAGAAGTCAGAAAGGGTCATCAGGCATATGTTATCTGTCCGATGGTAGAAGAGAGTGAAGGTACGGACCTTAAGGATGTTGTCAATTATTCCGACGAGATAAGGGCCGGGATGAGTGAAGACATAAGGATAGAATACCTCCATGGGAAGATGAAGGCGGCTAAAAAGGACGAGATAATGAAGAAGTTTCTGAATAAGAATATTGATGTCCTTGTTTCCACGACTGTAATAGAAGTAGGTGTAAATGTTCCCAATGCAACGGTTATGATGATAGAGAATTCCGAGAGGTTCGGTCTTGCGCAGCTTCATCAGCTCAGGGGCCGGATAGGAAGAGGGGACGCCCAGTCCTACTGCATCTTTATAGACTGCAATGAATCCGAAAAAAGCAGGGAAAGGCTTGATATACTTAATAAGTCCAATGATGGTTTCTTTATCGCAGGTGAAGATCTTAAGCTGCGCGGGCCCGGTGATCTCTTCGGTATAAGACAGAGCGGTGAGATGCAGTTTAAGCTTGCGGATATATACAGTGATTCAGAGGTACTTATCAGGGCATCAAGGAAGGCAGATGAGATGCTCAAGGTCGATCCCCGCCTTGAGTCGGCCGGGAATCGGCAAATAAGGGAACGTCTTTGTGAACTTGCGGACACCTCATCCCTTTATTCCTTGTGAAAAACAGCAGATTGTTTCGGATACATAAAACTGCGGGAAGCCTCCAACGGAGTGTTCATTTTCTTGAATAACTCCACCTGCTTTTTAAGACAATTACATACAGTCCATTGGCCATGACGCTTATGAGCTTTGACCATACGTGCTTCAAGCAGACACGTGGTTACACTTTTTCCATCAAGCTCTGCTGCGGCTGCTTCAACTTCCTGATGTATAAGAGCTGCTACAAGCATGATGAATGCAAGCCCCTGCGTTTTGTAATAATCCTCTACATAAAGAGAATTATATCCGGCCTTGTTTTTGAAATAGTTGTAGAAGGTTTCGATAGTCCAGCGCTTCTTGTATAACTCATAAACCTCTTGAGGAGTTTTATCTTCGAGACAGGTCTGAAGCACCGTGACACCCATATAGTACTTTGCTTTCTCGAAGCCTTCGCGTGTGTATGATTTATCACCGCGCTGCATATGTCGCAGGTGCCTACCGTGATCAGGCAGGGGCTGATATAGCCATCGTAAACAGCGGCGGCATCCGTGCCGGCATAGAAAAAGGTGATGTCACGTATGGAAATATCCTGAAGGTGCATCCCTATGGGAATATGCTCTGCGTACTGGAAGTATCCTGACAGCAGATATTGGATACCCTGGAGTGGGGATGCAGATCCCTTCCGACGGAGAATGGCGCATTTCCACAGGTTTCGGGGATCAGCTTTGATATAGACGTCAGCATTGATAATCCATGCCGGGAAGACGAAAACGCGATGTTCGCAGGAATCAAGGGTAAACGCAGGGTACAGAATGTCATGGTAGGAGATGAACCGTTGGATCCGAAGAAGGCTTATACTCTGGCGGGAAATAATTATATGCTCCAGGAGCATGGAGACGGATACACGATGTTTGATGATTCTCCGCTTCTGCAGGATAGCATCAAGCTCGACAACCAGGTGCTGATCGACTATAATAGTAGATACTCTGGGAGGCGTGATCGGGGAAAAATACAATGATCTCTACGGACAGGGGCGGATCCGGATCATAGGTGAATGATCGTCAGAACGCTCACGGATTATGCTTTGTCAATGAAGAACAGGAAGGAGTATTTCTGTTAAAGATGTTGGAGACAGATGGTGTACTATGAACACGAATGAGCGCAGCCTACATTTATATGATCTTATCATAAACAGCGCACCGCTGAACTTTCTTGAGGACGAGAGCGGGGACGCGATAAAAGCAGTATTTGATAAAGAACCCGGGATATCCGGCCTTCTGTCTGACGGCTTTATCAATGATATGAAGCGGGCCTTAAGAAAACGTATGGCGGACGTATTTCTGAGATCTACGAGCGATGTCCTTGTCAGGCAGATGCGGATAATAGATCCGGTCGGTGCGGCAGATCCTTTAAAGGCTGATGACGATATAGTCTATCAGGCCATGGAGAAAACGGAAGGGATCATCGGGTGCGACGGCAGCTATTATTACGGGAAATATCCTTTTATCCGCGAATTTACGGATATCATGCGAACAAACTTTACAGACAGCCTCGTCAGGTTTCTGAATGATTTTCTTACGGCAAAGTCCTCTGTTGAGACGCAGCTTTTCGGAGGCAGTGAGATAACCCGGCTCGAAGGTCTTCTGGGGCAGGGAGGAGATTACCACCGTCACGGGAGGTCGGTTTTCGGCGTAAAGACCAATGCAGGGAATTTCTATTACAAGCCCCATGACGGCCGGCTGGATGTGCTGTATCACACCCTGATAGATGAATTCTTTTCCGATTGTACCGTGGCGGCTGACTGCGTTACGGGGAGGGATTACGGATTTGTAAACGAGCTTGTCACCGCGCCGCTTAAGGGCAGGGAGGAGCTTCCTCTATACTATGCCAACTTCGGAAGGCTGACAGCATTATTTCACGGCATAGGGGCAATCGATATGCACCTTGGAAATATCATTCCGAGCGGCATAAAGCCCTGTGCCGTTGATCTGGAAACCATGTTCAGGCCCGAGGCCGGAAAGCTGACGAGGAATGGAGCCGCATCGAAGGCTGTCCCCATAAGGAACAGCAGAAATGTCATTAGAACGGGGGTTTTGCCCGCTTGTAACCGCGTCATCGGAATGTTTTCCCCCTTGCACAGGTCGAAGTGGTTTCAGGAAGATCATCTGCCTGAGTGCGGCGGTGAGCTTTTTACGGTTGAGGGCTTTGAAAAGGATTTTTTATGCGGCTTTGAGGAGGGGTATGAGCGTGTCCTTAAAAACAGGGACAGGATCAGGGAATTGTTCCGTTCCTCAAACGAATGTGAACTTCGTTTTCTCCTTAGGAATACGGAGTACTATAACCGCTTGCGGCAGTATTTATGGACGCCGAAGGCATTGAGCGACAGAAAGGAGCAGCGGCGGATCTTAGACCGTCTCCGCGTTCCCTTTACCAAAGTAAATATCGATGTGAACGAGGACATAGTAAGATATGAGGAGAAATGCCTGCTGGAGGGAGATATCCCCTATTACTGCACCGCCCTTGACGGCAGAGATCTTTGTGGCTGCTCTGTTAAGGAGGTCATCGCATACGGCTTCATGGAAAAAAGCGCAAGGGAAATGACCTTTGAGAATCTTTCAGGGCTTTGCGATGAGGAAAAGCTTTATGAATGCGATGTCATACGAAACGCGTTCAGAAACGCGCCGAAAGATACCCTTCATGAAGCCCCGGGAACAAAGCTGCGCCTTTGTGAGGATAAAGACGGACTCTGCGGGAGTATAAGGAGCCTGATCCCTGAGATCTGCGACCATATTTTGGAGAGTCAGATCCGAAGACCGGGAGGGAAGGTCATGTTTTTCCCCTATACACCGCACCTTGAGGGGAAGATAGCCTGCACCGACGCGATCTATCCCGCTGAAATGGCAGGGATACTGCATTTGGCGTATAGCCACGGCTTTTTGACCGATCAGGATATCCTCGCTAAAGCGTTATCCGCTGTCAGGGACCAGATAGAACGCTGGCAGACGGAGGATGAGGTTTACCTGCGCGCGGAGACAGACCTTGGTTTTTGCGAAGGGATAGCGGCGATCATCACGGCATTGGACGGTATTCCCGCGGCAGATGACATTTATGCGCAATTACTGAACCTTGTCGCAGAAAAACGGCTGTATCTGATTGAAAAAAAGGAACAGACGAGGAAGCTTTCGGAGCTTATGATCGCCATAGGCAGGGCTAAAACGGCATATTCAAAAAAAACGGACCTGCTCCGAAGCTGCGCGGACTCCCTGAACGCCTGCTTTGATGCCGGAGACAGTGACGCAATGGGACTTGCGGCGGCAGGAGCGGCTTTTGCGATCTCCTGCGGCTTGTTTAAGGAAGAAAAATATAAGGAATATGCAGAGAATTCGTTTGAGCGCGTCAATTCATTATTTAACGAAAAAATATGCGGCTGGCCGAAGGGCGGCGAGACCTTTAAATGGATGCCGAAGCGCTCGGAGTATTCACCGTATATAGGGCTTTGCGCCTGCCTGGCGGCTGATGTGAGTGAGCATGCAGGGCAGACGGCGGAGCTTTCGGTAAAAAGTGTTTTGAACGAGAGTGAACTCAGGTATTGTGACAGCTTATACCACGGGAATGCGCTGACGGTTAAATTCCTGGCAAGCGCGGCAGGCGTGCTTGACCGCCCGGACATAATGGAGCATGCAGGAAATATTGCTTTTACAATGATGGACCGGAAAAACGAAAACGGCGCGTTTCACACAAGCCCTGCAGGCATACGGGATTTCTTTGACGCATCCTCTGTTTTCGGAGTGCCCGGTATCGGCGCAACGCTTTTACAGAGCATTACAGCTATTGGATGCTGAATACATATATAACTAAATGATGAAAGGAGAAATGAACATGAACGAGAACATAAGGAAATTTATCGAGAAGGTGGCGGCGGACGAAGAGCTGCAGGCTAAGATGAAGTCCTTCACCGATATGGATGAGGCCTATGCGTTTGCGAGCTGATATGGCAGAAAGTAAAAAATGGTCGGTCTATTTTCAAAACCCGGAATTCCTGGAGCGGACACGGTTATTTATGATCCACCCGGATATGTTTCCCCTTGTACGCAGGTGGTGCGGGATAAAGGACGGTGTCAGGCTCCTTGACGTCGGATGCGGCACGGGATATTTTACAAGGCTTCTGTCATCGGGAGGGGAGATGGTTACCGCTTCGGGAATTGACCTTGAGGAGCCCTTTATTGAGTATGCAAAAAAAGAGGCTGCGGAGCAGGGGCTTCCCATTGAATTTATCGTTGGCGACGCTCTTTCCCTTCCCTTTGAGGATAATACCTTCGATGCAGTCGTAAGCCACACCTTTTTCACAAGCATTCCCGATCCTGAAAGGGCAATGGCGGAAATGATCCGTGTAATAAAGCCCGGAGGCATCATATCCTCCGTAACGCCCATGTCCTTTGCCCCTGAATGCACCACAGGCGGAGAGTGGGGAGCGGAAAAAGACTGGATCAAGGAATTCAATATCCTTTTTGCAAGGATTTACGGGGCTTACTTTGTCATTGATTCGCTCAGAAGCCGCCTGGGCGGCTTGAAGCCGAAGGCTGTGCCGGGATTTTTTTCAAAGCACGGGCTTAAAAATGTCAGTGCCTATTCCATAGGAAAGATATTTGCGCTTTCAAGCCGGGCAGTTTCTGATGAAGATAAGTTGCGCTACATAAGGCTTTATCAGGAATCTGAGGATAAAAAGCTGAAGGTATATGAAGAGCTTCCCGAAATGAGGGAAAAGGTCACGGAGGAGGACAGGAAGCGTTTCAGAGAACTGTTGGACAGGAAATGTGAATGGCTGAAGGAGCATATTCATGACAATGACACATGGGAGTGGCAGGGCGGAGCAAATCTGCTTGTCACGGGGGTGTGTGAGAAGAAAGGAGAAAAATTATGAACTAAAACGTTATGAAACTGATACAGAAGGTGGCTGAGGACGAAGAGCTGTAGGCTAAGATGCAGGCTTTTACCGACGCGGATGAGGCTTATGAGTTCGCAAGGTCCATTCAGGATGGGTTTACGAAGGAGGAGTTTGTCACAACCATGGAGGAGCTTAGGGAAAAAATCTCCGACAGCGGTGAGCTCACAGATGATGATCTTGCCGCCGCCGCGGGGGGAATGTCCACAGCTAGTATTAGTGTTGTAGCTAGCGTGGCTGGTACCGTAGCTATTGGCATAGCGTTTGCTGTCTGATGCCGCAGGCGGATTGAGCGCCTGTCCGGTTAAGGAGGAGAGAGATGTCAAATTATTCAAAATACAAGGAGAGAACTCGGAAGGAGGCATGATCATGAACGAA
>DPZM01000149.1 GCA_003535955.1 Lachnospiraceae bacterium
AGACTGATGTACATGAGCATGATGATGGCTTTGAGCTTGACATTGACCTTCCGGGCTTCAAGAAAGACGAGATCAAGTTATCGCTTGAAAACGGATATCTGTCAGTTAACGCAGCAAAGAGTCTTGATAAAGACAAGAAGAACATTAAAGGCAGGATCATCCGTCAGGAGAGATATGCCGGCTCAATGCAGAGAAGCTTCTATGTTGGCGATGCCCTAACCGAAACGGATGTAAAGGCTAAATTCGAAGATGGAGTCCTTAAACTCAGCATTCCTAAGAAAGAAGCTGAGAAGCTTCCTGAAACCAAGACCATAGCTATCGAAGGATAATTCTTATACGATGCTTATAAGAGCCCGGCTCATTTGAACCGGGCTCTTATTGTTTCTTTCAACAACTGTCTATATCACATATTCAGCTATCGGAGTGTATATCATTCCACTTTTGCCTCTATCGGAGCGCATTAGAGAAATGTATTCCACATCCATGGCCGCAGGAAACGGACAATCTGAAGGTAGATTCTTATCATATTCCATATTTCTGACAAGTGTTATATGCGGAACAAACTTCTTTCTGTCAAAAGGAATATCATTATCGGACAGAGCTTTTCTTATCCGTTTTACATTTTCAATAAGACCTTTGTCTTCTTTAATGCCGATCCAGTATAAATCCTTAAAACATCCGAATCCATCAAGTGCGATCTTCATAGGGTCATAAACAACATCATTCAAGACATCTGAGACCTGCTCCGGATCACTATACTCCCCGATAAATGCAAGTGTAAGATGCATATTTTCCCTGACAGTGAAATTACCTTTCATTCCCTGAAGCTTTATTCGTTTTTGTATCATGCTCAGTTCGTCTTTTACCCGGTCTATAAGCTCGATCGCTATAAATAATCTCATATCTTCCTACCTCACTCAAAATCCTCCTGATCTACTATCTCCCCGCCTTCTATTACGATATAGTTGATCTCATGGCTGCTCAGTCCATGTACGATGGGTTCGATCGCCGGAGATCCGGTCACGTAATTCCCCGGTTTTCCACCAAGCTTATACCCAAGGACACGGCTAAGCACTTCAGCAGACTCTCCCCTCGTTGTCCAGAATGCCCCTTCTTTCTTGATAACTACATGATTGGGATACTTGTCCGCCCAGGAAGCATATGTATCTTTCCCGGCAGGTCTCTTCTTCTTTTCAGGCTTTTTTTCATGTATCACTGAAGGTTTTAGCGATGCTGAAGGCCTTTTCTTTTGCTGTATCGGTACCTCTTCTCCGCTCTCAAGCCTCATGCCCCCTGCAAAAGCTGCCGGGAAATGGTACTGTTTTTCTTCTCCTGAATCATAAATGACCGAGAACTTCTTTATATTTCCGTCATCATCATATATAACGTCCGATACCGTCCCGCTCCCATTTACGTTCTGTATGACCCTCTCTCCTATGATAAGGTCAAAATCACTCACAGTTACGGGGCTGTTCATCATACCATCAAATGGTTTATCCCTGAGGGATTTTAAGGGCTTTGCCACAGCCTGGGGCTTAACCGTCTCTGCGGTGCTGCTCTTCTTCCTTACAGGTGTCCTCATTTCTTTTACAAAGCAGGAATCTTCGGACTTAAAAGTAAAAATGCTTAAGTCATTCTTAGCCCTTGTCATGCCCACGTAAAACAGGCGCCTCTCCTCTTCAAACTCTTTTCGCTCCTGTGGTGTTGAAGAGCTGCCTGACCTTATCATATTTCCTGGGAATACTCCATCACAGACATCCATAAGGAAGACCCGGTCATATTCAAGGCCTTTGGATGAATGGATGGTGGAGAGTATGAAATTGCTGCTATAATCAGGCTTCATCGCCTTCAGCATGTTTTGAAGGTAATTAAGCCTGTTAAGAAAGCTGCCGATCGAACTTTCATTGAATGAAAGCATCCTTAAGATGAACAATTTATTATCGTCTATATTGTTCCTTTCAAGGTATTCCCCGTATCCAAGCGGTGTTTCTATCCTGAATATCGCCTTACTCGGGTTTTCTTTAAGCATTCCGCGCAAATGCGTAGCTAATGCCCGGCATTTACCCTTTACCATCCCGTTTATGCTGTCGACGAACTCCGCCGCATCAAGTACAGGGATCTCCTGCTGTTCACTTATCCTGCACATCCTTTCTGCCTGCGCCTTCTTAAGGAAGGTCTGGCATTTAAAGTAAATACGCATGAAGAGTTCTGTATTATAGGGATCTAAGGCAAACTTCATTATGTTTGTTACATCCGTTACCACCCTGTTTGTAAAGAATGCCATGTCCACGCTTTTGATCCTGAAGTTTATCCCATTACGGTCAAGTGAATCTATAAGAGGGATGGCGCTTTCATTATCCCTGTATAATACGGCCGTTTCCCTGTTGCAGTTCGCGGCTACCTTTAGAAGATACCCGTACTGGTTTGACCTTGTCTTAAGCTCCACAAAGTTTATGTCCGATCCGGCATCTTTTGTCGGCTGCATGTGTTTATCATGTCTTGCCTTGTTATGCTGGATGAACAGATCTGC
>DPZM01000003.1 GCA_003535955.1 Lachnospiraceae bacterium
TAAGGCCTTCGAAAAATCCGGCTCCTGTCTTTAAGTCAAACATAAGCCTGTTCTTCCTGCTTGCCTTGACGTCGTCCCTTACGATAACTTTAATGTTATCTGTCTCCTCAAGCAGCTTATCCCCGAGAACAAATATCCATTGATCACTGCTCCCGGCCTTCGTTCTCTCATACTCTGTTACAGCCTTGTAAAAATCACGCAGCACCGACAGCGCACCTGTCTTGCTTGCCGCTATATCATCAACTACGATCCTCATATCATCAGCTCTTAAGCCAGACCGTGCGGTTGACTATATCCGTATAGCTCTGTATTATTTTGACCACTTTAACGGACACATTGGTATCCGCGTAATCCTCCGCGATCACGGTCTCCTCTTTATTCTCATACATGGCAACGGCAAGTTCCGTTGCCTGTTCAACCGTACAGCCCTTTATACCGCCTATCACAACCGTACCTTTATCAAGCACCTCCGGTCTCTCGGTTGAAGTCCTTATAAGAACCCCCGGAAAGCCAAGCATTGCCGACTCCTCAGACAAAGTTCCGCTGTCCGATAATACACAGTAGGCATTCATTTGGAGCATATTATAGTCAAGAAAGCCAAATGGCTGCATATTACTTACCAGAGGATGAAACTTAAAGTTCCTCATCTCAATAAACTTTTTCGACCTCGGATGGGTTGAATAGATCACAGGCATCTGATACTTTCCCGCTATATTATTTATCGAATTCATAAGATCCATGAAATTGTCTTCAAGATCTATATTCTCTTCTCTGTGGGCAGACACGAGGATATATTTTCTTTTCTCAAGGCCGAGGCGAGTCAGCACCGTACTCTTTAGTATGTCATCCATATGGTCCCGCAGGACCTCACGCATCGGTGATCCCGTCACAAACATGGTCTTACCGTCAATACCTTCGGACAAAAGATATCTTCTCGAATGTTCGGTATACGGAAGATTAATGTCCGATATATGGTCCACTATCTTACGGTTTATCATCTCGGACACATTCCAGTCCCAGCACCTGTTACCCGCCTCCATATGGAAAATGGGTATCTTTAGTCTTTTGGCGCTTATTGCGGAAAGGGCCGAATTGGTATCCCCGAGAATAAGTAGGGCATCCGGCTTAACCTCCTGCATAAGGGTGTATGATTTTGCTATTATATTACCCATGGTCTCGCCAAGATTGGCACCTACCGAATCAAGATAGTGGTCCGGTTTCCTTAACTTAAGATCTTCAAAAAAAATCTGATTAAGTGTGTAATCGTAATTCTGACCGGTATGTACAAGCACATGATCAAAATACCTGTCCGCGCATTTTATAACCGCTGACAGTCTTATTATCTCAGGGCGAGTGCCCACTATAGTCATCAATTTCAATTTCTTCATATTTGTCTCCATGATAGCTCCCCGGGTAATTTCATCCGGGAAATACCGGCCGGGCTCAAAGTGTTCAGAATTATTCACCCCCCGGAATTACCTTCTCATAGTATGTGTCCGGTTTATCCGGGTTGAAAGCTTCATTTGCCCACATGACAACAACCATATCTTCTTTACCTACATTGGTTATGCTGTGGGTATAACCCGTCGGAATATCCACCACCATAAACATACTGTCGTCAAGATCATAATTGTATATCAGTTCCTCACCGTATTTACGAAAGCTTATCCTTCCGCTCCCCTTAACTATCAGGAATTTTTCATTCTTCGAATGGTGCCAGTGATTACCCTTTGTGATACCCGGCCGTATCACATTAACAGATACCTGACCCCTGTCCGGAGTTCTTATAAACTCCGTGAATGAACCCCTTTCGTCCTTATTCATCTTAAGAGGATACGCAAAATCATCTGTCGGAAGATAGCTTAAATACGTACTGTAAAGCTTACTCTCGAATTCATCTGACAGTCTGGGAACAAGCAGTTTTTCCCGGTTTTCCTTAAATGAGGTGATGATATCAACTATCCTTCCAAGGGTCACCGTATGAACCGTGGGTATTGCTCCGTACCCATCTACGATATTGGCACTTCCCTCACAGGCATTAATGAACTCGTTTACGACATCATCGATATAAACAAGCTTCATAACAACCGAGGGATCATTGACCCTGATCGGAAGTCCGGCTGCTATATTATTGCAGAAGGTTGCAACAGCGCTGTTGTAACCCGGCCTGCACCATTTGCCGAACACATTGGGAAGCCTGTAAACATATACCTTTGAGCCTGTCTCCTCAGAGTACGAAAACATAAGGTCCTCTCCGGCCTTCTTGCTTTTCCCGTAAGGATTGTCAAGCTCTGCCTGTATCGAAGAAGTGATAAGGACAGGCGCTTTATTCCCCGCCTTCTTAAGCTTTTTCAGAAGAGTATCCGTGAAGCCGAAATTCCCTGTCATGAATTCCGACTCATCCTTGGGCCTGTTTACACCCGCAAGATGAAAGACAAAATCACAGTCACCGGCATATTCATCAAGAAGAGCCGGATCTGTATCTATATCGTATTCGTATATGTCATTGTACTTCCGGTTTTTCAATTCGGCGATAAGGTTTTTACCTATAAAGCCGCGGGCACCGGTTATGAGAATCTTCATATATCCCCCCGGAATTTATTCAGCATGCAGGTAACTGTCAATCTCTTCTCGTATATACTTAAGCGAAAGAAGCTTCTCCTTAACCTGCTCCACGTTGAGTATCTGTGTATTATTGGAATTAAACTCGGTAAGTTTGGTCCTCTCCTGATCGCCTTCCACAAAATACTTATCGTAATTAAGGTCTCTCTGGTCACAGGGTACGCGGAAGAAGTCTCCCATATCAACAGCCCTTGCGCATTCCTCATTTGTAAGGAGAGTTTCGTACATCTTCTCACCATGGCGGATACCAATGACCTTAACTTCATTGTCAGCATTGAAGAGTTCCTTGACTGCCTGAGCCAGGACTTCTATTGTACATGCGGGCGCTTTCTGAACCATGATATCTCCCGCCTTCGCATTCTCAAAAGCAAAAATAACAAGTTCAACCGCTTCCTCCAGGCTCATTATAAATCTCGTCATCTTTGGTTCCGTTACCGTGAGCGGTTTTCCCTCCTTGATCTGTTCGATAAAAAGAGGGATTACAGAACCCCTTGAGCACATAACATTTCCGTATCTGGTTCCGCATATGAGTGTTTTATCGGGATCTACCGTCCTTGATTTTGCAACGAACACCTTTTCCATCATCGCCTTGCTGGTACCCATTGCATTAACAGGATATGCGGCTTTATCGGTTGACAAACAGATAACCTTTTTAACTCCCGCTTCTATCGCGGCAGTAAGTACATTGTCGGTTCCTATAACATTGGTCCGTACCGCTTCCATAGGAAAAAATTCACATGAAGGAACCTGTTTTAAAGCCGCCGCATGGAAAATATAATCAACCCCGTGCATGGCATCCTTCACGCTCTGCTGATCCCTCACGTTACCTATATAGTACTTTATCTTAGGATTGTTATAGAGATGACGCATATCATCCTGCTTCTTCTCATCTCGCGAGAAAATCCTTATCTCTCTTATATCCGTTTCGAGGAAACGGTTTAATACCGCGTTGCCAAAGGATCCCGTTCCTCCTGTTATAAGTAGTGTTTTCCCATCAAAAATACTCATTTTCCTTTCCCTCTTACACTGTTCTTATCCGTACAGTTCTTTATATGCTGTTCTTAATGGTCATACCATATTTCTCCAGCAGCTCCACGCTCCTGCTCACATCAAAATGTTCTTCCAGATATTTCCTTCCGTTCATTCCCATGACATTACGCTTCTTCTCATCCATCAATTCCTCAATGCACTTCCAGAAGGCGGGGACATCATCCGATTTACACCACAGACCGCAGCAGGCTTCCTCTGTCAGCAACTGCCTGATATCGGTATTTACATCCGTACATGCTATCATAGGTTTGGCCATTGCCATGTAGGACAGTGTTCTCGACGGATAATTGGGAATGGTAAATCTTATATCAAGTGATACTATACCTATGTCACATGTATCCATCAGTTTATTGTATTCATCCGGCGGAAGATAATCTATGAACCGGGCATTCGGACATTTATCGCATGTTTTCTTCACAAGCTCAGCCTCACTGCCGTTGCCCGCAAAGATAAATTCCACCTTGTCATATATGGGTAATTTATCGTACTGAATCACCTTCATCAGATGATCGATCGCCTGGGGCTTGCCCAGGTTCCCTCCAAATACCAGTCTTAACTTCCTGCCCGTAATAAACTTAAGCTCCTCAACCTTAAGCGGAGGCACCTTTATGGTATTGGGAAATACTATGATCTTATCCTCAGGGATCTCGGGATCATTTTCCTTTAAATATTTCAGATTACCCTCTGACATGCATCCGATGACATCCGACAGGGCATACAGCTTCTTCTCCTTACTCCTGAAAAACTTATGGATGATCCCGCCCTTACCGAATAATCCTATATCAACAGCATTCTGCGGGAAGATATCCTTAAGCATCAAAAATGACCTGCACCCGTATTTCTTCCTGCAGTAACCGACAACATTCGCAAAGGTTACCGGGGGCGTTGCATACAGCACAAGATCAAAGTGTTCTCCTGCAAAGAATGACTTTACGGCCGATTTTAATTTGGGCTCAAGCAGAAGAGTATTTATGCCTTTTTTTATAAAATTGACATTAAAGAGTTCACCTGCGGATACCTTGAGTATCCGCACACCCTGTAGGGTTATCAGTTCGGTTTTGGGGGTATTCTTCGGACTGTCAGCGAAGGCTATCGTGACCTTATGTCCCGCCGCGCTCAGCGCATTTATAAGGTCCGGATATATCCCTGCCTCTGTCAGATTGGGATTTTTTAATGTAAGATATAAAATGTCCATGATATAGTCTTAACTAGCGGATGATCTTGACAAGATCTTCAAGCGAGTTCACCCGCGCCGTTTCTCTGTATCCTTCCCTGTATGGCCGGTCTGAATATATACACTGCTGTCTCATGACCCTCACTGTCATTATCGGAAAATCACGTCCTATGAAGAAATCCTTTTCAGGATTGTCACCGACATATACCATGTCGGTCCAATCGGCAAGAAATGCTTCCTTCATCATGATAAAGGGTCTTGGGTCCGGCTTCCAATAATCCCTTCCCAGCTCATCGGTAATAATTATCTTGTCGAACAGCCTCTTTCCGTTTGCTCCGAGCACCGTAAGCTTCTTACGCTGGGTCACAGCATATCCGTCCGATAAAAGTCCCAGCTTTATTCCCCTGTTCTTAAGAGTAGTGATAGCCGGCCTTACATCCGGATAGAAATGAACTTCCGGGGTATGCTCCCTGTAAACTTCAACAAGCTCCATAATTTCATTGTCCTTATACCTGATATCATGTGCGGCAAGCAGCCGGTTGAATACATTCTTCGGGCTCTCCAAATACAGGTCATAGAGCTGTCTTGCGGTCATTCGTTCGTCCCATCCGTACATATCCTTAAGGAACCGGGACACTGCCCTGTAACCGCTCCGTATGTATTCATCCTCCGATATCAGCGTATCATCAAGGTCAAATATTACTGCCTTCTTCATACTCGAGTACCATATCTTCGTTTAACATAATGCATGAATCAAAGCGCAGGAAGGTGATATTCTCCCTGTAATCTTCGTTATATGTTAAAACCTCACCCCTAAGGAGACGATACAGGTTCTTGCATGAATCGGCCCCTGCCATTATCGACATGGGCGCTCCGCCTCCGAAGCGAGGATTGATCTCGATATACTCGATACCTCTGTATGTTTTACGGCATTGTACCGTGATGTGACCTACAGGCTTAAGCTCTTCCATAAGCCTTCTCACATCCGCCATGATGTCCGCATCCTTTACGATACGGCCCTTCATTATCTCCCCGCTCCTTGTCGCGATACGAAGCCTGGGAACCATAGTAATGATATTGCTGTCAAAATCAAGGAATACATCGATCGTATATTCCTCGCCATCCATATAATCCTGTACCATCGGATTCTTAACAAGCGTCAGGATGGCATCAAGCTCCGTCTTATCATTCACCCTGTAGGTGTCTATGCTGGAGCTTCCGTCTATCGGTTTAACAAAAAGAGGATATTTGGCATTACCGTTCCTTATCTCCTGCGCCGTATACAGGTGCGGAACCTTGAAGCCGTGCTCCTCCATATAACTCTGCGTATTAAGCTTATTCCTGCAGATATTTACAACTGAAAGGGATGATACAAGTATCCTGGCCCCTGTTGCGTCTTCCATTTTCTTCCTGTTTTCTGCCAGCAGGAGCAGTTCGGTATCTATGGTCGGAACTACCAGCGAAACCTTCTCTTCGTTACATATTTCGATAAGGGCCTTTATATAATCGCCCGAATCAATACGCGGAACCAGCCTGTATTTGTCCGCAAAATACAAGGCAGGAGCAGTAGGCGAACAGTCAACTGCGATCACACTGCCGCTTATATCGAGGTCTTTTGCAGCCTTCTTGAAGCACTTTACAAGCTCCACTCTTCTTCCCGCGCTCAAAATAAGCACATTTATGTCCGACATAACCCTACCTATTCCTCTCCCTTGAAGAAATCCATCGTCGCAGATCCTTCCGGGCTTATACCTTCCTTTTTAAGCACGTTCCTTATCGTCATAATTACTATCTTAAGATCCAGGATGAAGGATACCTTCTCGGTATACTCCACATCATATTCGAACTTCTGCGGCCAGGTCAGGGCATTTCTTCCGTTAACCTGTGCCCAGCCTGTCAACCCCGGAAGAACGTCATGCCTGTGTTTCTGGCGTTCGTTGTACAGGGGCAGGTACTGCACCAGCAGGGGCCTCGGACCCACAAGGGACATATCACCCTTCAGTATACAGAAGAGTTCCGGAAGCTCATCAAGGCTGCTGGCACGCAGCTTACGCCCAAAGGATGTAAGCCTGGCTTCATCCGGTTTAAGCACCCCGTTCTCATCACGCTCATCCGTCATGGAACGGAACTTGTACATGTGAAAGATCTTACCGTCCTTGCCCGGTCTGTCCTGATGGAACAATACGGGACTCCCGAGCCTGACCCTCACCAGTACAGCCAGCACAATAAACACGGGCGACAGGACAATGATCGCGGACAGCGATAAGACTATATCAAGCAATCGTTTAATAAATCTTCTATATATCATCTTACACAAACAAGCTCCGGATGATCGTTATTATCCTGTCCATATCCTCACGGGTATTCTTAATATCTGACGGAAGACAGAGTCCGCGGTCGAATATCTTCTCGCAGAGGAACCTATCCCCTGCGCCTATCATGTCCGAACCCTTATATACAGGCTGAAGATGCATGGGCTTCCATATGGGCCTGCTCTCAATATTCTCCTTCTCAAGCGCAAGCAATATATCAAGAGGCTTAACACTTGAACCTTCGTCGATCGTTATACATGATAACCAGAAATTGGGCTTAGAGCATGACAGATATGGATTCATCCTTATCGCTTCAATATCCTTAAAGGCATCCTTGTATTCCATGTATATGTCCTTTTTAATGGATACATGTTCATCAAGATGCTTCATCTGCCCCCGGCCTATTCCCGCCACCACATTGGACATCCTGTAGTTGTATCCGATCTCCTTGTGTTCATAGTGACGTTCGGGTTCCCTTGCCTGGGTTGAGTAAAACCTGGCCTTCTTTATCTTATCTTCATCCATGCAGTAGAGCATTCCGCCGCCGGATGTCGTTATTATCTTATTACCGTTAAAGGAGAATATTCCATAGTCACCAAAGGTACCGGTCTGAGCTCCCTTATAGGTTGAACCGAGTGATTCCGCCGCATCTTCAATAAAGGGTACATTATGATCCTTACAGATATCTCTGATCTCGTCAAGCTTAGCCGGAGTCCCGTAGAGGTTGGCAGCTATAACTGCTTTAACTTCGGGATATTTATCGAAGGCCTTCTCAAGAGCCACCGGATCCATGTTCCATGTTTCCGCATCAGAGTCAATAAATACCGGCCTTGCGCCAACGTATACTATGGGATTAACGGTTGCCGAGAAGGTCATGGAAGGGCCGAAGACGATATCATCTCTTCCCACTCCCGCAAGTATAAGGGCAAGATGGATTGCCGCCGTTCCTGATGACAGAGCCGCACAATAACCGCCGCCGACATAGGCTGCAAGCTCCTTTTCAAATTCATTGACATTAGGGCC